>CAYTDH010000557.1:0-3252 GCA_964436325.1 uncultured Tangfeifania sp. | reverse complement strand
GAAAAGCAGCTCTGACAATTTGGATTTATCGGCCTTAACAAAAATCAGCGAGGCAAATGCTGAATGTGTTGATGATCCTCCCCCAAATAATGGGAGGTGTTCTCAGCTAACAGGTAATTGTTATTGGGACCCTGACAGTGATGATTGTGATTATACACAAGGTTAATAATCAGAATCTTAAGGCAGGATGTGATATTTTTGCTACTCCTGCCTTAACTTATATTAAATGTAAATATCATGAATTTCAAATGGCTCATAGCGTTTATCGTAGTTTTATATTTTGCATCATGTACAAATAACGTTAAAATAAGAAATGATAAAAGAGGAGACCTTACAGCATCCGTCATGTTAAAATTATCAGAGGAGAAAAAAATTGTTTTGGATAGTTCTAGTGCACCTAAACCACAATATACACAGATGTTTTTTGGGGACGGTGGAACACGTTATTTTACATTTTTAAATAGATATACTAATTCAATTTATTTTTACAATTACGAAAATCTTCAATTTACAAAAAACATTGTCTTTGAAACAAGAGGAGCAGATGGAGTATCGATTTTGAAAGCCTATCACATAAAGTCGCTGGATTCAATATATTTATACAATAGAAATGCAATAGAAATCATTATGGCAAATGATAAAGGCAAAGTTTTAAATAGATTTTCACTCCGTGCAAATAGGAGTGATCCGAATTGGGGTTTTATTTATCCTCAATATAATCCACAAACAGTCATGCCTTTTATTGAAACAAAAAGTGAGTTGTTATTAAGCGGATTCTTTTTCGGAGCGATACCTAATTCTATTATTGAAAGCTTTAAATTTACTTCCCGACTAAATTTTAAAACGGGTATGGTCTCATTTTCCCACACCTATCCTTCTAAACTGTATGGCTCCAATTATAATTGGGATGGAGAATTGTTTACATTAGTATTTTCAGAACTCCATCCTGATGGGGATAAGTTAATTTATAGTTTTCCGGTTTCTCATGAACTGTATATAGCAGACATAAATTCTGAAACTTACCGGAAGGTTTATGCAGGAAGTAATTTTGCGAAAACAATACATTCAATTAACAGTAGTGCAAAGAGGGTTCCGAACGAAAAAATTATGACCCATATTATAGAACAAGATGCATATACGGCTATTAAATATGATAAATTTAGAAAAGTGTATTATCGTTTTTTATTAAAATCTGCATCTGCGACTGATGGAAATATGCGTTGGCAAAAAAAGCCAATTGTCATAATAATAATGGATGAAGATTTTAATTACCTGGGGGAAACGGAGATTGGCACAGGGGAAGACTGGTACTGGCAAAATTCGTTTGTTACTAAAGAAGGGTTAAATATTGAATACATCGAAAAGGATTTTGAGGAGGTTTATCTGACATTAAAAATATTCACTATAGAGAAAATATAAAATGAATTTCAATCAATATTTATATACAATTGTGGTAATTTTTTTTATGTTATTCACAATTTATTCATGCACGAAAAGTGAAAAGAAAGTTGAAACCGAATGTTTTACAAAAGCTATTGACCAGGCTTGGGTGGATAGCGATTACCAATGGATCGTAGTATTACCGGGCTTAGGTTGCCACGGCTGTATTCAGGAAGGAGAAGCCTTTATGCGGGACAATATTGAAAGTAAAAATATTCTTTTTGTACTGACTAAAATTTCTTCCCTGAAAATATTGCAACATAAAACCGGGATAGATATTGCAATACATTCCAATATTTATGTTGACAGGGAAGATGTTTTTTATGTCCCGACCAATAACAGTATTTATCCTTGTATTATCCACATGAAAGACGGGAATGTGGCAGGGCATGAATTTCAATCACCTGGTAACGGAACTGCTTTCCGGAAATTGGAAAGTCTTGTTTTGGTACAATAAATGGATGCTTCCTGAAGAGTAAATTATTAACCAACATGGAATTACAGTTGCTATTAAAAATTAAGAAAACCAATTTTACCTTTTATTTATGGGGTAAGCCTTTTCTTTTATCAGTTTTATTTGTCGTCCTGTCGGTTTCCATCTTTGCCCAATCCGGTACACCTGTCATGGACAAACTTGCAGTAAAGCTTAGTTCGTTAGCCCCAAACATGGTTCCTGAACTGGTTTATATCCAAACCAGCAAAAACATTTACGAAACCGGCGAGGATTTATGGTTTAAAGCCTATTTACTGGATACGCACTATCTTACCCCATCCAAGTTAAGCCAGACCCTTTACCTGCAGGTAGTCAATGAAAAGACCAGTAATCCGGTTTGGCAGGAAAAATACGAAGTGCAAAACGGTTTTGCCAACGGGCATGTTTACATCAACGACACCCTTTCAGAAGGAGATTACCTTTTGGAAGCTTTTACCTCCCATTCTTTTTTTAACGATACTTCTGAATTTAAAGCCGTCCGAAAAATCACCGTCAAAAAGGACATGGGCCCCCGACCTTCATTTACCGCTAATTTTAACAAACCGTATTATAATCCGGAAGATACCATAAAAGCGACTATCTCCGCCCGGTCGGAAAATAACAAACCCCTTTATGCCGAGGTCGAAGCAACCCTTTTTGAAGGAGACAAAAAGCTGGAGCAGGCACAATCAGCAACCAACCGTAAAGGAGAGGCAAAAATTGCTTTTGCGTTGCAACGCTCCGGCGAAGGGCTCCGGGTAGTAGCCCATGTAAATTATGAAGATAAGGGAAAAACACTGATTTTCCCTGTTCCCTACAAAAAGGGAAGCCCCATCCAGTTCGATACTTTTCCCGAGGGGGGAAACATGGTTGTGGGCATTCCCTGCAGAATAGCCTTTAAAGCCATGGATATTGACGGCAATCCGTTGGACGTTGCTGGTACCCTGTTTGAAAACAATACCCCGCTGCATGAATTTAAAAGCGTCCATGCCGGAATTGGGAGTTTTAACTTTACTCCCGGTGCAGGGAATAGATACCATATTCGTTTGACAGAACCAACCACTGACAGCACATTCCTATTGCCGGAGATTTATCCGCAGGGGACAACAATGCAATTGGCCGGACATGACAAAGAATATTTAAATTTTATGGTATTGCAGGGGCCGGAACCGGTGGAAAGTGCGGTTTACCTGCGTGGGCAAATGCGCGGTCAGGTATATTGTATGGCACGCGGTAAATTAAGCGGGGAACTAAAAATAAAGATTCCCCTTAAAGAATTCCCGCATCAGGGGATTGCAGAATTTACCCTTTTTGATGAAAACCTGCTTCCGATTGCCGAA
>CAYTDH010000556.1:0-3261 GCA_964436325.1 uncultured Tangfeifania sp. | reverse complement strand
CAAAGGTTTTATTCTCAATGAACTCCCTGACCATTACCGTCCCATTGCACAGCCGGTGGATGATTTTCACCGGAGTAATAAAGTGGGTTCCATTTTTGAACTGAAGGTGGGGAATGGGAAACTGTTGATTTGCGGTTATAATTTGAATGCTGATTTACCGGGTGCCCGGCAGCTCAAAAAAAGCCTTTTGGAATATATGAGTTCCACAGATTTTCAGCCTGAGCAGGAGGTGAAAACAGAATGGCTTCAAAAATTGATGCCGGTAATACCAAAAGCGGAACAGGCCGATGTTCCCGAAGGATTTGAAAATGCCATTTTGTTTGTAAACGCAGCCCGGAATCTTGAAAAAATGAATCAAAACAGTCCATGGAAAAAGGAACTGGATGAGGTTAAAGTTTCTGAAGGAACAGATTATAAAATTGAAGCTGATGGCACATGGAAAGACGAAATGGGTTCGGCCTGGCATGGAAAACAGATGGAGCTGACCATCAATTGTCCTGAAGGTTTTTTGGGCACACTGCTTGTCCGTTTTCACGACTGGAATAAAAACGGAAGGACAGGGGTTCTTGAATTTGAAGGGCGAAAGACCAAGCTTGAAACTCATGAAGACGGCCAATGGGTTCAATTTCATGTGATGCGCGAAGACAGCAACGACGGAGTGCTTGTGCTGAAAACCCGGGCAGGTTCCGGTCCGAACTTAATGATCACCCGGGTGATTCTGCTTCAGGAGCAATAAATATTTAAACAGATAAACGATGAGAAAACGGATTTTTGCAATGGCATTGGTGTTAATGCTTTCCTGTTCCCGGGAACAAACTCCGGGACCCGACGCCAGGTACAACCTGGAATTCCCTGAACTTGCTTCGACCTGGGATGAAGCCATGCCCCTCGGAAATGGCATGGTAGGCAACCTGGTATGGCAGAAAAAGGGGAAACTGCGCTTTAGCCTCGACCGTGCTGACTTGTGGGACCTTCGTCCCATGGAGAGCATCGATTTCGACAAATGGAAGTTTAAAGATGTTTACCGGCACTGGAAGGAGGATACTTATGAAGAGGTTCAGGCTGCTTTCGATACACCCTATAACCAGCTTCCGGCACCTTCCAAAATCCCGGCCGGTGCCCTCCAGTTTGACATTGAAAAGCTGGGGGAAATCCAGTCAGTGGAGCTTGATCTGGCCACCGCCACCTGCATTGTGAAGTGGAAAAGCGGGGAAACACTGACGACCTTTGTCCATGCCAATGAACCGGTAGGATGGTACCGGTTTGAAAACTTGCAGCATCCGGTAAATGTGATGCTGGAATCACCGGCTTACGATCGTCCCAGCGAGGAGGGGCCCACCAGCCAGTCGCGCAATAATCTCAGCGAATTGGACTATTCCCAGGGAGAAATCATTGCAGGAGACCAATCTTACACCTATAACCAAAAAGGGTGGGGCGATTTCTCCTATCAAATCCATACAAAATGGCAGGAAGAAGGGAACACCCTCACCGGTTGCTGGTCGGTTTCTTCTTCCAACAAAGGATGGGAGCCTGCTCCTGAAGCCAGCGAAGTGGTGGCTCAGGCCTTCCGGAAGGGAATGGAACCTTCCCGGGATGAGCACCTCGATTGGTGGGCGTGGTATTGGGATCAGTCGGATGTTATCCTACCCGATTCGCTTTTGCAAAAGCAATACTACCTTGAGATGTACAAATTTGGTTCTGTGGCCCGTGCCGATGCTCCTCCTATTGCTTTGCAGGCGGTGTGGACGGCAGACCATGGCAAACTGCCCCCCTGGAAGGGAGATTTTCATCATGACCTGAATACCCAGTTGAGTTACTGGCCGGCTTATACCGGGAATTACCTGGGGCTGGAAGAAGGATTCATCAACTGGATGTGGAAATATCGTTCCACATTTAAAAAATACACCCGCGCTTATTTTGAAGCCAATGGCCTGAATGTCCCCGGGGTGACCACCCTTGAGGGAGAGCCCATGGGGGGATGGATTCAATACTCGATGGGGCCGACCGTGGCTTCGTGGCTTGCTCACCATTTTTACCTGCACTGGCGCTACTCTATGGACCGGCAGTTTCTGAAGGAAAAAGCATATCCCTGGCTTAAAGAGGTTGCTGTTTTTCTCGATGAAATTGCGGTGAAGGAGAATGGAAAAAGAAAACTGCCCATCAGCTCAAGTCCCGAAATTTACAATAACTCCCGGAAAGCCTGGTTTGCGGAAACCACCAATTTCGACCTTGCGCTTATACACTGGACTTACCAGAAGGCCGCTGAGCTGGCCCGTGAACTGAACCTGACCGAAGAGGCTGAGCAATGGGATCAAATCCGGGAGGAATGGCCCCAACTGGCTGTCGATTCTGAAACCGGACTCAAGTTTGCCCCCAGCGTACCCTACAGTGAGTCCCACAGGCACTTTTCCCACCTGATGGCTTTTCATCCGCTTGGGTTAATCGATTTTTCAAAGGGGCAGGAAGACCAAATCATCATAAAAAACACACTGGACAACCTCGAGAAACAGGGGCCCGACTGGTGGACCGGCTATTCCTACAGTTGGCAGGCCAATTTGTATGCCCGTGCTTTTGAAGGGGAAAAAGCCGCCGAAGCCCTGCGGATTTTTGCCCGGTGCTTCTGCCTCAAAAATTCATTCCATGTGAATGGCGATCAATGTAAGGAGGGATATTCCAAAATGACCTACAGGCCTTTCACCCTGGAAGGAAATTTTGCCTTTGCTTCTGCCATTCAGGAGATGCTCATTCAGAGTCACACAGGGGTGGTAACCCTGTTTCCCGCGATTCCCTCAGATTGGCAGGATGTTTCATTTTCTACCCTGCGCACCAGAGGTGCATTCCTCGTTTCGGCTGCTATGGAGAAAGGCGGGGTTGTAAATGTGGAGATTACCTCTGAACAGGGAGGGGAAGTTATTTTGAAAAATCCGTTTGGCCCGGCTGAATTTAGCTGCGACAAGAAATTTGAGGAGGATGGTGAGTTGATTAAGTTAAGTCTGACTGAGGGTGAAACCGCCGTTCTTACCCGGGGAAAAATGGAATCCTAAAAATGAAGCGTTCCGCCATATTATTTTCAAATGCCCTGTTAATCCTGGCAATTCTGCCATTTCTTTCCCGTTCGCAGGAAAAGTTGGATCTTTTTATCTGGACCGGCCAGTCTAATGCCCAGGGATGGATGGGAGATGCGGCTTTTTATCCGGATGATAAGGAAGGTCTGGATGCATCGATTCTATTGAACTGGACCTTTGTGGATAATGAAAGTTC
>CAYTDH010000555.1:0-3267 GCA_964436325.1 uncultured Tangfeifania sp. | reverse complement strand
ATCTTCAATCTGCTCCAGGGGGCGTGAAGTCACCCCACGGGTACGCAACTCAATCAGTCCGGTGTCATCGGAGAGCCAGTCCACTGCGTTCACAAGCAGGTTGACATTATCGGGGGATAGCTGTTGAGCCTGCTGTCCCTGGCCGTTAACAGCAAAATCGCCGTCACCGATCACCACCATTTTGGCATCGTTGGAACCTGCAATTGGGCCTTCCAGCACAGCAGCAGCAACCACGTTTTCCAAAGGGAAATCGCTGTCGGTCCACTCCCGCTGAATATTAAAAAATACAGGGGCATTCTCAGTTCCCGACTGTTTGGAACTGAATACCAATGGTTGATAAGATAGCGAGGAGTCGCCGGTAAATGTAAGGGAACTGGCGAATTGCATGATGACCGTTTCCAAACCCGAAGTAACCGGATGTTCGCTGAAGTTGGAAAAAACAGGCAAATAAGGAAACTCAACTTGCGACGTAAACGAAAACATGCTTTGCTGTTGCACAACACTCACCGAACCACAGTTCGCATCCACGATAAAATCGCTGTTTACAGTTATTCCCTTATTTTCCAGCCAGGTTTCCACGCCGGTAAAGAGTTCACTGCCACTTTGCTGGTTCAGATTACCATCCACACGATTTAGGGCCACCACCAGGTTGCCTCCGCCGGCAAGGTATTCATCGAGCATGGCCAGGTGCTCCTCAGGAACGGTATCAGCGGGAGCAATCAGGGCTATGGTCTCATATTTGGCCAGATAGGTGGAATCGGTAAGATTAACGCCTTCCACTTCATTCAAAATACTGAGCGATTGCACCGCTTGCTGCATCATGGAAGTGGAGGGTTCTCCATGTCCCTGAATGAAACCCACCAGGTTTTTGCTATCCACCGTTAATTTTTTTATGCTCGATGAGAGCGAATACTCCATGGCTGATCCCGGCTGCACAAACGGGATAATTTCGGTTTCTTCGCCATAGCGGAGAATGGCACCGAGAAAAGCCCTCTTCTGAACAGACTGGTCTTTTTCCCGGACATTGATGACCACCGGAGAAATGCCGTTTTGAACCGCTTTCTGTTCCACCTGTGGATCTTTATTCGGGTCAATAAATTCATACACAATGTTTCCGTCCGAACGGGTGGCATATTCCGACAAGAGGTCTTTAAAATCGCGCCGGGTTTTATCGATATTCGGAGGAAGTCCTTCCGAAAAGTAAGCTGTGACGGTTAGGGGCTCTTCGAGGTCTTCAAGAAGTTCCCGCGTAGCGTCACTCAGGGTATATCGTTTTCCTTCGGTAAGGTCGAGCCGGAAAAAATAACTGCCCGACAGGATATTCACCAGAATCAAAATTCCGGTGATCAGGAAAATATAGAGTACTGTTGATTTTTTCTGATTCATAATCAAGCCTTTAATTTAGGGTTCGTTTAACCAAAATAGCCTCAGCGCTGATAATTCCCATGAAAACGATGGAGAGGAAATAGATAATATCCCTGGAGTCAATCACTCCCCTCGATATGGAATCGTAATGCGTTGAAAGGCTCAGGTAGCTGAAAACATTGGCCACCAGACCCGACATATTCGACGCCAGGAAACCAAAAATTAAATGGAAAAAGATGCCAATAAACAATGCCAGCAAGAAAGCAACAATCTGGTTGTTGGTGAGGCTGCTGGCAAAGAGGCCTATACTGATATACGCACTGCTCATCAGCAGCAGTCCCAAATAGGCGGTCCATACTGCCCCGTGATCAATTGGTCCAAGCGACCATACCGTAAAATAATAAGGAAGTGTCAGTACCAGGGCAATCAAAATGAGCAAGAGGGTGGCAAAAAACTTTCCCCAAAGCACGTTCCACTCGGAAACGGGCTTGGTAAGAAGCATTTCAATGGTTCCTGATTTATGTTCTTCGGCGATTTGCTTCATGGTTAGCGCAGGAATAAAGAAAAACAGCGTCCAGAAAGCGATGGAAAAGAAGGACTGGAGGCTGGCCTGATTGACGTAAAAGATATCGGATCCGTACAACCAGGTGAACAGGCCACTCAGCGCCAGAAAAACAATAATCATGATGTAGGCAATCAATGAATCAAAAATTGATTGCAGTTCACGTCGTGTTATCATCCAAATAAGTTTCATTTCTGTATCTCTTTAATTTGTTGTTACCTCTCTGAAAATATCTTCCAGCCTTGTCTCTACCGGGGTAAGGCGGGTGATGTACCATCCCTTTTCCACACAAAGATCAAAAACAGGCCGGGCAATATGTTCACCCTCACCTGCCTGAACCTCAAATACTGTTTCCTGGTCGCTGGCAAAATCCACCAGGGCAACCCCGGGAAGAGCTTTCAGTGCTTCAAAAGCTTCGTTGCGTCCGGCATTTCCGAGACTTACCCTGAACAATTCATTGCCCCGGGCCTGGCGTCTTAACTCTTCAGCAGTGCCATTGGCCACAATTTTTCCGTTGTTGATAATTAATATCCGGTCGCAGGTGGCTTCCACCTCTGCCAGGATGTGAGAACTTAAAATCACGGTCTTTTCACGTCCGATGTTTTTGATAAGCTCCCGGATTTCCACAATCTGGTTGGGATCCAGTCCACTGGTGGGCTCATCAAGAATCAAAACCTCAGGATCGTGAATGAGAGCCTGGGCAAGCCCCACACGCTGACGGTAACCTTTTGAAAGTTCGCGAATCTTCTTGTGCTTTTCAGACCGCAAGCCACAAACGCGGATCATTTCGGAAACGCGGCTCTCGGTTTCCTCTTTCTCAATCCCCTGAAGGCCTGCTATAAATCCCAGGTAATCGATAATGGGCATCTCCTGATAGAGCGGATTATTTTCAGGCAAATACCCGATATGCTTCTTGATTTCACCTGGATTTTCATTGACTGAGACGCCCCCCACAGTGATGTCTCCTGCATTCATGGCAAGATACCCTGTGATGGCCTTCATCGTGGTGGTTTTTCCGGCTCCGTTGGGCCCCAGAAATCCCAGAACTTCACCCGTCTGAACACGGAAACTCAATTGATCAACCGCGTTCTGACGGCCATACGTTTTCGTAATTCCTTCAACAATGATATCCATGTTATTTTGATTATTATTTTGGGATTCAAAAATAAAAATTTCTCATTTTTGCGAAATTCCCGCGATTTCCATTTAACACAATTTAACAATATTAAAGGTAAAAAAGAACTGTTATTGGCAGTGTTCAGCTAAAATTTTTTGGGTGCAATCTGCCAATGACAGATTTTTGTAAATCGCTTATAATAAATTTATTTAGAAAATCGCAC
>CAYTDH010000554.1:0-3275 GCA_964436325.1 uncultured Tangfeifania sp. | reverse complement strand
TTATTTATAAAAATCTGTCATTGGCAGGGAAGCGTAGCGACGAGGAATCTCTCCATATTTCAACAGATTTCTCCTCCTGCGTCGTCGAAATGACACCAGAGTGCGATTTTCTAAATAAATTCATTATAAGTGTTTTGTAAAAATCTGTTATTGGCAAATCACTTAAGGAAAGATGGAGGTTAAGGAGAAAGAGAACAAACGGCATTATTTCCTGTAAAATAGAAAAACAGGAGATGAAATGTTTTCCAGAATTTTTTTTACAGCATCATGTTCAATAAAACTTTTCAACAAATGGGGTTTTTTCTGGAAAAGAATCAGCAAGTCGGGTTTATTTCTCCGGGTATAATTCATCAATGTCTCTGCAAAATCTTCCCCTTCCAGGACGTTCGTTTTTACCGTTTCTGGAAGGAAAGATTCCTTCGCATGCTTCTTCCATGCCTTACTTTTTAATTCCAGATTAAGGTAATTGGTATGTTTGGTAACACTCACCACATTAACAAGGGGATTAAATCGCTTCATCAGGAATTTTACTTCCAGGAAATCATCAATCTTATCCTTTTTGAAATCCACGGGTAATGTGATCTTTTCAAAATTCCGGAATTTGGCTCCGGGGGGTACAATAATGGCCATTGCCCCGGAATTTTTTACTGCATCAATGATTTCGCTTTTGGACTGGAAAATGGTTTTATCGGGTTCTGCACTGATGATGAATAGAGGAGGGGCATCCGACTGAACCCTTTCATCAATCTCCTTTTCCAGCTTACCTTCCTCAATGGTGGTATGTACTTTCAGCGGATAGTTGAGTCTGGATACTTCCCTGCTTAAAAGGCTGTCCAGGTCTATTTCTGCTTCTTTTTTTTCCCGGAGACGTGCTTCTTCCTGTGAGAGTTTATGCCCGGGTGTGATGGATTTGGAATCGGATAGTGAACTGTATTCTCCCTGCACAACGCGAGGGTCAACAATATGCAGGATCTCGGTTTCTGTTTCCAGGTTTTTGGCCAGATGAAGGCCATAGGGAATAACTGATTTGGAATTGCTTTTGATATCACTAATAATTATCGTTTTCATTGTGTTCGATTTTTTATTTGTTGACAAATGTATGTGCCGGGTGTCCATAAAATACTTCGGCGGCTTCCATAATGGTTTCCGATAATGTAGGATGAGGGTGAATGGTTAGTGCCACATCCTCTGCTGTTGCAGCCATTTCAATCGCTAAAGCCAGTTCAGGAATCAGGTCTCCTGCATTTTTTCCTACAATGCCGGCACCCAGAATGCGTTCACTGTCAGGATCAATGAGCAGTTTAGTGAAACCTGCATTTTCATTCATGGCTATGGCCCTGCCGGATGCCGACCAGGGAAATTTTACCGCCTTGTACGTGATATTTTTAGCTTTCGCTTCTTTTTCACTTAATCCGCAGGTAGCGATTTCAGGTTCGGTATAGATAACCGCGGGGACAACTCTGGCATCATTGACCGATTTGCGGCCTGCGATAACCTCCGCGGCCACCCTGCCTTCGTAACTGGCCATGTGTGCAAGAAGAGGAGGACCAGTAACATCTCCAATGGCATAAATCCCTTTTTGGGAGGTTTTTTGTTGGTCGTTGACCTCGATGAATCCTTTGTTATCGCGCTTAATTGATGTGTTTTCAAGTCCCAGATGTTGTGTGTTGGGCTTCTGACCAATGGCAGTTATGATTTTATCGTAGTCTTTCGTGAATGTTTTCCCTTTTTTATCCTTAAATTCAATCTCCAGGGATTTCCCTTTTTTTTCAATATGTTCCACTTTTGTTTCAAGAAAAATATCGGAAAAAACCGATTGGCTGGCCTTTTTGTATCCAGCTATCAGATCTTTATCCATTCCCGGCATAAAGTCATCCGTCATTTCAACTACGGAGACCGATGCATTGAGGGAGTGGTAAATAACAGCCATCTCAAGGCCGATGTATCCTCCCCCTACAATAAGGAGGTTGGAGGGAATATCTTTCAACTCGAGCGCTTCAGATGAATTCATTATCTGCGGATTGGAATAATCAGCTCCTGGCAGGCTGAAAGGTTTTGCTCCTGTGGCGATGATGACATTTTCGAAAGAAACCGGTTTTTTTTCTCCGTTCTCTTCTTCTACTTCAAGGGTTTTGGGATCCAGGAACCTTGCATATCCACGGATGTACTTAATTTCACGTGCTTTTACCAACTGACCTAAACCACCGGTAAGTTTTTGAACGACTTTATTTTTCCATTTTCTCACCTTTTCAATATCCACCTCAGGCGAAGAGAACCGGATACCCATTTCTCCGGCATGTTCAGCTTCATTTTTTATTCTGGCCAGATGAAGCAGGGCCTTCGTAGGAATACAACCCCGGTAGAGACAAACGCCGCCCGGGTTCAATTCCGGATCGACAAGGGTAACCTGAAGGCCGAGGTCGGCCGCCATAAATGCTGCCCGGTATCCACCCGGACCTCCTCCGATGATGACCAGTTCATGTTTATTTTGTTCGTTCATAAGACTGTTTTTAAAATAAAATGGCATAAGGGTCTTCAATTACATCGCATATCCATTGCAGGAAACGGGCGCCATCAGCACCATCAATTACCCGGTGGTCGTATGACAGTGCCAGGGGAATCATCAGCCTTTTTTGAAATTCCCCATTTGTCCATATTTGCTTGTAAAACGACCGGGAAACCCCAAGAATGGCTACCTGGGGAAGTAAAACAATGGGAGTGAATGCTGTGCCTCCTATTCCGCCAAGATTGGAAATGGTAAAGTTCCCCCCTTGCAGTTCGTCGGGCGATATTTTCTTGTTGCGGGCTTTTTCAGCCAGTCCCGATAATTCCTGCGACAAGGTCTTCAGCGGTTTTTTATTGACATCACGCACAACAGGGACCAGGAGTCCCTGGGGGGTGTCCACTGCAATTCCTATATTATAATAGTGTTTGTAGATGATTTCTTCTTTTTCACTGTCTAAACTTGCATTGAAACGGGGAAATTTTTGGAGGGCCAGACCCGCAATTTTTAACAGGAGTGCGGTTATCGTTAGTTTGCCCCCTGATTCTTCCATTTTAGACTGGATTTTTTTTCTGAATTCTTCCAGCCGGGTCATATCCGCTTCGCCAAATTGCGTTACATGAGGTATGCTTCCCCATGCCTGCTGAACATTTTTTGAAGTTATCTTCCGGATAGTGCTCATGGGTTCGGCCGAAACAGCGCCCCATGTTGAGAAATCGGGGAGTTTGCTTTCTTTGGGTTTCTGAACTTCGCCCTTTTTACCGGTGTCTCC
>CAYTDH010000553.1:0-3296 GCA_964436325.1 uncultured Tangfeifania sp. | reverse complement strand
CGCCGACAAGGCTTATCGTACCAACAACAACGACAACAACCTGCTCCGTGCGCCAGCGCTTGGACCCGCTCTGAGCATCGATGGCTGTTTTCCACGCTTCCAGGTTCTGGACCCGGTTCCCGGTCTTCTCCCGGTGGCTCTCGCAGACCCCCACCTGTTGCCGGTCCCGGTTGTAGAGATCGGCGATGTCGTGCGTGTGGCGTTCCATCGTCTGCTCAATGGGCCTGATCGTAGCCTGCATTGTCTTCTCAACGCCCTCGATGCGGGTATGCACCTGCGAGAAGTTTGTGTCTAAATATGCTTTCAGGTCGCTGTCCATGTGTCCTCCGGTTGTTCTTTGGTTTCTTCCACCGGCTTAGGCCCGGTGACGATGGTATAGTTGTCGAGGTCTTTCTGTAGCTCCGCCGAGCGTTTCGTTTCAGCCACGGCCCAGGTGTCGGCGGTGTCCTTTGCCGTCTGAACCACGGCCCGGTAGGTGGTGTATTCGTTGTCCTTGGCATCGGTAAAAGCCCGGTTGATCTTTGAAAGCTCGTCGTTGATGGTGTAGGTTTTTCGGATCTCGGCCACAACCATGGTTTTTCGCTCGGTTTCGATTTCCTCTGCGGTTTTCGGTCGCTCCAGAAGCAACACCTCCCGTTCGTCGAGAACATCCTCAAAGGTTGCGATACCGCTCTCCGGGTCGTAGATGTCTCGCTTCTCACCGGTGGGTTGGTTGTAGGTGGGGTTGAAAACAGGAATACAGTGAATCATATCTTCTAAAGGTTCTATGCCTTCACAAGAATAATCAACTCTATTTGGTCGATCTCCTACTCTCTTTATTTTACTGTTTTCTATTAAAATAAACTTCGTCATATTGTTAGCCCTTCAAGATTTATTCCAAGACCCGTACTATATGTCCCCTCTGCGAAATCATGTGATACATAACATGTTATATATGGAGTACTTCCGTTAAAAACTATTGGTGCCAGAAACATTGAGGATTCTTCAATGATAGTTTGAACACCCCCCATGGAACAAGCCAATCTACATTCTCCATAAAGAGTTTTGTGTGTAGACGAATTATAGTCTAAACATGTATAGAACTTCTGGCGACAAGATGCGAAAGCCGCTGCTGGGGTTACATTTACTGCAAGAAACGCAGTCCCAATAACATACTTATAAGGAGTGTCCTGAGAAAGAGACAAATAACTATTTAAGTTAATATTGAGAACTCCTGTATTATCACCAAAAATGATATAAGATGACGCCGATTCTAACGGTAGAATGTGTCCCGCATACCGCAACCCATCACTCAAACTATCCGGCACAATATCATGTATCACATTCCCCGAAGCGTCCCGGGCGAGCAGGCCCTGGGTGCCAACGTCGATAAAACGCCCTTTCTTGTCGTACATGGAGATTTCCGCCTTGTTAAGCTGAATCCCATACGGTGAGATAATCACCGACTGGTTGGCGTTTGCAATAGCGGCGGCATCCCCAAACGGCACATCGGCATTATAGTGTGTGGTGCTAACATCTGCATCCCCGTCGTAGAAGGTGAAGTCTACGATCTCGCCGTTCCACGAATCACCGCTTGAGTAACGGCTGTGTCCTATCGAAAGATATGGCTCCGGTGCAAGCGTACCAAGATTTGTCGAATCGTCATCTACAGAGCTTCCGTCTATGAAAAGTTCCCAGCTCGGTACCGTTGCGTCCCAAACAACCTTGACATGTATCCATTTCTGCAAAGCTGCATTGCTTGCGAAGGCTGTGGAATCGAGCGTAACGCTGGTCCCTCCGACGGTAAAGAGGACTCTTATAGTTTGCGATGAATCATTGTAGTAGATAATTATCCGATTGTTATTATCACTCAACCTGCTGTCTACAATCATTTTGTCTTCCGATGGAGTATAATTAAACCTCGGCCTGACCCAACACTCAATCGCTCCTTTCTGTGGCCAGGTCCAGTTGTACCACAGCTCTGTCTCTTGCCGGGTTGTGGGGATAAACGGAGTTGCGAACGTTCGCGCTTCGACCTGGATGAGTCCTACGTAGCAATACTCCCCAACGGTTATTGAATGATCCGGGTAAACCATCAGGTAATTCGTATTCCCGGTAGTTAAGGAGTTTCCGTAAAACGCGATATATACAAGGTCATCGTCTAACCATGTTGTCCCGACATCAACCGCTCCGGTGTCGAAGGTCACCGTCTGTGAATCCCAATTTATTCGTACCCGTGCTTCCGTAGCCGGTGTTGACGCATCGTAGAATATTACCCTCGTTGATTCTCCCGTGCAGTTACCGTTTTTTATAACAAGCGAAGCTGTAAACTGACCCCCACCTTCGATCTCGTATCGAAAATACAAACGAGCCCCTCCGGCTCCCTGAGTGAGTTTATACAACGGGCGTCCACGGAATGTTTCAGAGGATTCTTCTACCGTTCCATCACCGACTTGGGACCAATCGTTTTCTATATCCTGACTCCCGATAAGGTTCTCGGTTTCCGTATAAAACCCCGCACACCCAGAGTCGTACTCGTCGGTTTCCCCGTCAAGCCAGGTCTTGGCAAATGGGTTCGTATACCCGTCCCAGTCGGGTTCGTGGTAGACGAAAAACTTCTCCTCCGGGGTTACCCCGTCCGACCACATGGCCGAGGGATGATACAGCGGCAGATGCACCGCATCGCTCGGGATCGACGCATATTTGGTATCCCAGTCGACATCACCGCTGGCTAAGTGCTTGGAATTAACCGCTTGGGTTGCGATCTTCCCGGCGGTTACGGCGGTGTTGAGTATGTTATCGGTAGCGATGTATTCCATTGGCCCGGCGGGGTTTTCGTAGAGACTCTTCACCTCCGCCGCCGTCAGTGCCCGGTTGAAGATGCGGACTTCGTCGAGGAGGCCTGGAAAGGTCTGGTCTGCGCCCATTCTACCTATCCTCGCCATGGCATCCGGGGTTGATTCAGGGTCTGTGAACGTATCTGTACCAATAAGGTCACCGTTTAGGTAACCGTACAATGTGCCACTGTCCCATGTGAGGCACAAAAAATACCATTGATTAAGGGTTGCGCTTGTCACTAAAGTTACGGTAACTCCAGGATTTCCACGAACTACCCTAAAAGAACCGTTAGTCCACTGTAAATAATATCGATTTGTCCCTGCTCCAGTCCCAGCGAAGACATATCGGTTAGACCCTTCGGCCACGGGATAGGCCCATGCTGCAATTGAGCCCTTCGTTGTCGACATACCGGCTGCAACACTGTCTACATCCACATAATCATCCACCCCGTCAAACGACAGAGCCTTGCCGGATATGCC
>CAYTDH010000552.1:0-3305 GCA_964436325.1 uncultured Tangfeifania sp. | reverse complement strand
CATATTTGCGACGAAGAGGGAACTCCATATAAGAACAAAAAAGAATTTTTTCATACTATTAAAATTGTTTATTTTAAAGGTATAGTATGCCTGCCTGTCGGCAGACCCGCCTCCCGGAGGGCTGGCAGGGAACTCGCCTGCCTACAAGACAGGCAGGCATTATTTTAATTATACTCTCGGGTGTAATTCTTTTGCATTCTCGTTTCATTTTTCCAATTTTTTCTTTCAGTAACCCTTTTTAAAAATTTAGTGTTTTCGACCAGGGAGAACGAACACTGGCGAAAATCCGTTTCAATGTTGCAACTACACGGTTGTTAAGTAATTCGAATAGTTACCGGCTGCTATAATTCGGGGCTTCACGGGTTATAGCCACATCGTGTGGATGGTTCTCCTGGACACCAGCATTGGTGATTTTGGTAAATTTGGCTTTTTGAAGTTTTTCGATGTTGTGGGCGCCGCAATATCCCATTCCGGCCCGGAGGCCGCCAATCAACTGGTAAAGCACTTCATAGAGGGTCCCCTTGTAAGGGACGCGGGCGGCGATTCCTTCGGGTACCAGTTTCTTGATGTCTTCTTCCATATCCTGGAAATAGCGGTCTTTAGACCCCTTCTGCATCGCTTCTATGGAACCCATGCCCCGGTAGGATTTGAATTTTCTTCCCTGATAGAGGATGGTTTCCCCGGGGGATTCCTCAACTCCGGCAAAAAGGCCGCCTGCCATAACCGAGTTTGCTCCTGCGGCAATAGCTTTTACAATATCGCCCGAATAGCGGATGCCTCCGTCGGCAATTACGGGTATTCCACTTCCTTTGATGGCTTTTGACACGGTGTAGATGGCCGAAAGCTGAGGTATTCCAACCCCTGCAATGATTCGCGTGGTGCAGATAGAACCCGGACCGATTCCCACTTTAACGGCATCGGCTCCTGCTTCGAGAAGTGCTTTGGCTGATTCTTCTGTTCCAATATTTCCGGCCACAACGTCTTTTTCAGGGTATCTTTTTTTGATAGTTCTTAATAAATCCACTACTCCTTTGGAGTGTCCGTGGGCGGTATCGATGACCAGGGCATCGACTTGTGCTTTAATGAGTTCATCCACCCTGTCCATGGTGTTCCCGGCAATCCCTATTCCGGCTGCTACACGCAGGCGTCCTTTTTCATCCTTACACGCCAGCGGTTTGTCTTTCGCTTTGGTAATGTCTTTATAGGTCACCAGTCCGATTAATTTGTTGTTTTTGTCGACTACTGGTAATTTCTCAATTTTATACCGTTGCAATATTTCAGCTGCTTTTTCCAAATCTGTGGATTCTGTTGTTGAAACCAGGTTATCCCGGGTCATGACTTCTTCGATGGGCCGGGACATCACTTTTTCGAAGCGCAAGTCACGGTTGGTGACAATTCCAACCAGGTGTCCTTCATCATCCACCACCGGAATCCCACCGATTTTGAATTTGGACATAATGTCCAGCGCATCGGCAACCTTTTTTTCCCGGGTAATGGTTATCGGGTCGTAGATCATCCCGTTTTCTGCTCTTTTAACAGTAGTTACCTGGTGGGCTTGTTCTTCGATGTCCATATTTTTATGGATTACTCCGATACCTCCTTCCCGGGCAATGGCAATGGCCATTTTATTTTCTGTTACGGTATCCATGGCCGCGGTGACCATGGGGGCATTAATGGTGATGTTCCGCGAAAAAAGGGAGGTGAGGTCCACGTTCCGAGGTAAAACATCTGAGAATGAAGGTAGTAGCAAAACGTCGTCGAACGTTAAACCCTCAAAAGCTATTTTTTCAGAAAAAAACGACATGTGCTTCTATTTTAATGTTTTTATTAAAGCGCAAAACTACAAAAAATTAGGTTAGTGCGATGGCTAAAACCGGTGATTGGTTCTGACTGTATTGATAAAAATTGTTAAACGTTTTTGGACCGGGGAATGTTTTCTGCGAATAACCACCCAACTTTTTGAAATGATTTCTTATTTTGTGTCGGGGATGAAAAAATTTGAACAAATATTGGCCCGTTACTGGGGATATCCGGCATTCAGGGAACTGCAACCGGAAATTATTCAGTCGGTTGCGTCGGGGAAAGATACTCTTGGGCTGATGCCTACCGGTGGGGGGAAATCCATTACCTTTCAGGTTTATTCTTTATCGGAAGAAGGAATTTGCATTGTTATAACTCCTTTAATTGCCCTGATGAAAGATCAGGTAGAAAATTTACGAAGAAAGGGAATAAAGGCCCTGAAAATCCACAGCGGCATGTCGCGTTTCGAAATAAAAATGACCCTTGATAATGCCGTTTGGGGCGATTACAAATTTTTATATGTCTCTCCGGAGCGGTTGAGTTCTGAAATGTTTTTGGAGCGACTTGAGAAAATGCAGGTAAATCTTGTAACGGTTGATGAAGCTCACTGCATTTCCCAATGGGGGTATGACTTCAGGCCCAGTTACCTGAATATCATTCAGATCAGGGATAAATTGCCCGGAGTGCCTTTCCTGGCATTGACAGCCACCGCTACTCCCAGGGTAACAGAAGACATTCAGGAGAAACTCGGGTTTCCCGAACCCCGGGTGCTGAAAATGTCTTTTTATCGGGAGAACCTCGCCTATTTGGTACGTATCAGGGAGAATAAGATAAGCTATCTGCTCGAAACCATCAAAAAAGTGAAAGGGTCGGGAATTGTTTATATGCGGAGCCGGAAGGGAACGCGGGAAATAGCGGGGGAATTGCAAAAGAACGGTATTTCTGCCGATTATTATCATGCCGGAATGAGCAATGCCGTGCGGAGTGAGAAACAGGATGAGTGGCTTTCGGGGAAAATACGTGTTATTGTCTCCACCAATGCTTTTGGGATGGGCATTGACAAACCGGATGTGCGGTTTGTAGTGCATATGGACCCTCCCGATTCGCTCGAGGCTTATTATCAGGAGGCGGGGAGGGCCGGCCGTGATGGTAAAAAATCGGCTGCAGTTCTTTTGTTTAACAAGGCTGATGAGGTTCGGCTGAAAAAATATGTAACCGTTGCCTTTCCTGCCATAGACTCCATCAAGCAAATCTATCAGGCCCTTTGCAACTATTTCCAGATTGCTGTGGGTTTTGGGAAAGGCCAGGTTTTCGAATTTAGTCTTCAGGGATTCAGTCAGGCTTATCGGTTTCAGCAGCAGATGGTATACAATAGTTTAAGGATTTTACAGCGGGAAGGTTACATTGAATTCACCGAGGAAATTGACAGTCCCTCCCGGATATTTTTTTCCGTTTCGCGGGATGATTTGTATAAATTTCAGGTTGAGAATGCGGACCTTGATGGA
>CAYTDH010000551.1:0-3307 GCA_964436325.1 uncultured Tangfeifania sp. | reverse complement strand
ATGCTGGTGGATATCCCTTTATTGATTACAGATATCAGCGGAGCAGACAGTGAGTACAGGGACCTGCCCTTGCTGCGCCCTGAATTTAACCGCAAATATATTGATATAACCTTTGAACTGCCTGAAAATATGCAGAGGATAATCTCCAGGCCCTTAAACAGCAGAAGGTTCAAAATGCCCCAGGCAGGTCTGATTAACTGTAAATACGTTCAAAAGGACCAAAATACCCTGCACTTTTCTCAAAAGGGCGAGCTGAAACCCATGATCCTGCTCCCCTGTCAATATCCGCAACTGTTAAATATCCAGAACGAACTTGCCCGGCCGGAGAACACTACCCTGGTCCTGGAAATGGAGCATGAATAGAAGTGCTTATAAAGAAGGGGACAAAGCATTTGGAGGTTTTGGGCTATGGAAAATAACCCGGAAGGCTTTAATTTCCGTACCCTGGTCGATGCCATTCGCAAGACTCATGAATACATGGCGGCACAAGCCGGAAGGGCTGTTAATATCAGCCTGACGCTGAGAAACTGGACGATCGGCTGCTATATCAAGGAATTTGAACAGAATGGTTTAGACCGGGCAGAATACGGGAATCAGGTTCTGGAACTTCTGGCTAAAGAGTTGCAAGTCTCCCTGGACAGGTGCTATTCGACCAGGTACTTACGTCTTTGCCGTCAGTTGTATACAACCTACCCGCAAATTCGGAAATCACTGATTTCCAGATTCGGACTGCCGGGAAAAGGGAAATCAGCGATTTCCGAATTGCCGGCGCTTCCAACAGACGATCATTCCGATATTGTGGGGACCTTGTCACCACAACTGCTAGTCCCCGGAGATAAACTAGTCGATTGCCTGTCGTTTACGCACTTTGTAGAACTGATAAAACTCGATGACCCTCTCAAGCGTGCCTTTTATGAGCATGACGAGGTCTCTCATCATGTCAAAAGTTAGCCATGACACTACCCGACGCCAGGACACAGACGACAACGAAATGAACCGGAACGGATGACAGCTTCTGCCTGGTCCGCCTTTTGTGCATCTGCGGACAGGAGATAGAGCAGGACATTGGTGTCGATAAAGGATTTAGATCCGATCATGGGTTTTTTCCCGATCGAATTGAAAATCTGCGGGCAACTTTCCGCGAAAGTTGTGCAGTCTGGACAGGATGTCTTCCCTGTCTGCTTTTTTCCGTACTTCGAAAACACGCGAATCAGCCAGCACTAGCTCAATATCGTCCCCTTCGCGCAGTTCAAGGGCCTTGACCACTGCAGCAGGCAAGCGGACTGCCAAGCTGTTTCCCCATTTTGCAACTTGCAGACTCAAGACCTCCATGGATAAGCATCTAATAAATTTTATCATCAAGGTTGCCAAAGGACAATGTTTGTTTTTTGTGCCATGAGGAGCGATCCGGACTTGCTCCCGTCGCACCTTCCGAACACGGCCCTGGAGGACAAGATACCTGCTCTTTATTGATAATGAAAAAAGAAAGACTGCCCGCAAATCAAGCGAATAGACGCGAATGAAGAGAGCATATTTTTTCAGCTGCCGGTTGATGCCAGTATTTGCAATAGCTATATCAGGCCAAGAAGAGATACGGTTTGAGCATTCTGAACTACATGGTTACTTCAAACCATGTCAATCTGCTATCCATCGACAAGGGGAAAAGGGATGTCATTCCAAAGTCAATGCAATTAGTCGCTGGAAGAGCGGGTCAGGAATACAATCAGAGAAAGAATCGAAAAGGAGAAGAAATAGTTGTCGCTTGACAAAGGAGCCTGCTGGGAAGATCGTTACCATGCGACAGCCTTAGAAAGCGGGGAGCACCTGTCACGGTGTATGGTCTATATTGACACCACTCAGATCATCTGCAAACTGAAAACCAGAATATCATAAGCAGGCTTTAACATTCCGGAATTTTGAGACTATCTCATTTTGTGGCACGAAAACTAGCTATATTGGACAAAATAATTTTTTTTTTGAATACCTTCCGAATCGTTGTATTTGAAGGAACTCAAAGATAATACAGGCATAAGCAACTTTCTTTGGCAGCCAAACCAGGAAAAGGTGATGAATCCAAATCCCACTTATGAAGATTTGAAGAAGCGGATTGCAGAACTTGAGCAACAAGTCGAGCAATATCAAACAAATGAGTTGCAATATCCGCCGGAGATACATTCTGTTCTAATGGAGGCTTTTCGGTATATTCCGCTATGCAAAACATTCGAAGATGCCGCTAAGGAAATATTTGAGCAATGCAAACGGCTTACGGGTGCACGTTCAGGATATGTCGCCCTTCTTTCTGAAAATGGCGAAGAGAACGAGGTGCTTTTTTTGGACGCCGGTGGACTGCCATGCGATGTCGACCCGAATCTTCCTATGCCCATCAGGGGTTTACGAGAAATAGCATATAAAACAAAAGAGGTGGCGTACGATAACTCTTTTCACGAAAGTCTATGGATGAAACATATGCCGGAAGGACATGTAAGACTTGATAATGTCCTTTTCGCCCCCCTGAATATTGAGGATAAAACGGTAGGCGTTATTGGAATCGCCAATAAGCCCGGAGGATTCAGCAAGTACGACGTCAATATATCAAAAATACTGGCTGATTTAGCTGTTGTGGCGCTTACCTATGCTAAGTCACATATTCAGTTAAAGAATAGCGAGGAATTATTTAGAACAACTTTTGAGCAGGTTGCAGTGGGCATTGCCCAGGTTAAACCAGACGGGGTGTTCAAAATTGTCAATTCTAAATTCGCAGATATTGTAGGTTATTCAAAATATGAATTGACAATGATGAGTTTCGATGAAATTACGTATCCAGAGGACCTAAATAAAGAAAGTAAAGCTATTGAACTTGTAATAAAAGGGGAAACAGACTCTTTCGAGATAGAAAAGCGATACATTCATAAAAGTGGACACCTTATATGGATCAAACTCTATTCGAATGTTGTAAAAGATGAAAAAGATAATATAAAATTTGCCGTTGCAAGCGTTATTGATATTACAGAAAGGAAAATGGCGGAAACCGCACTCCGACAAAGTGAAGAAAAATATCGAAAGCTATATGATGATGCCCCGGTAGGGTATTTCGAATACGATCGTCAGGGTAATATCACTCGGGTGAATCATACTGAATTAAAGATGCTGGGGTACACCGCTGAAGAGATGATTGGTCGGCCTTGCTGGGAGTTTATTGTCGATGAAGCTGTCCGCGAACAGATCTTGGCTAAGCTGGACGGAGCCAGACCCCCGGCTGTCGGTTTGGAGCGCACCTACCAACGCAAAGATGGAACCACCTTTCCCG
>CAYTDH010000550.1:0-3314 GCA_964436325.1 uncultured Tangfeifania sp. | reverse complement strand
CTTTTGAAAAAAAAACCAGGCTAAATGTATCGGATGATAATGATTTGTTTCGGTATTCTTTTGAAGCAGGAAATTAGCCCAGGTTTTCAGTTCATTGAATTCAAAATCACTGTTTACCGGATATCTGTTCATCAAAGCAAGGTGGATAGATTTCTCTTGTTCGGTTGCTTCTATTTTAAAATATTCAAGCTGGCTCAGCATAACCAAATATGCAATTTCAGTTTGTTCTTTTCTTTTAGCACTGGAAATCTGATCAGGATGTTTGCGGTATTCCAGTAATACTTTATCGATATTTGTAACCGGAAAAAAATTAGCTGCCTTAACCAAAAAATCATAATCAGCGGCATACCTGAAAGAATCATTATAATGGAGATTATATTTATTCAGAAAATCAGCCCGAATAAAAACAGTTGGATGCCTGAACATAATATTACTCAACAACCACACTTTTATTTCGTCATTATCAGTCGGCGCAGTGATAATTTCATCACTGTCAATTACTTTTACATAGCTTCCACAAATTCCAAATTGCTTATTCTTTTCCATAAAATCATACTGAACCTGGATACGGTTGGGAAGAGCGATATCATCTGAATCCATTACACAAATGTATTTGCCTTTAGCTTGTTCCATTCCCATATTGCGTGCATAATAGTTTCCTTTGTTTTCATTCAATTTTAGCAGTTTTATCCTTTGGTCGTTGATGGAATTAAGAATTTTGAATGTATCGTCGGTAGAACAATCTTCAATTATTATAAACTCAAAATCAGTGAAAGATTGGTTCAAAATACTTTTTACAGCATCGGCAACAAATTTCTCCCTGTTAAAAACAGGCATTACCACTGATACTTTAGGATTACTTGTAATCATAGCCAAATTTTTTAGTTTTTATTAAAAATCATTTTCAATGGATTAATAAACCGGTAAATCATGCGCATCTCTTTGGTTATTATTTCGGCCGTGCCATCCATCTCCTGTACCAGTTTAAGTTGTTCGCTGTAACTCGACAACATTCCTTTTTCCAAGCTAATTTCCACGATATACCCTTCCTGCTCCGGGACAAGTGAAACCGAACGGATATGTCCTGTTAACATGCCATACTGCAGGTAGGGGTAGCCTGTAAGTTTAACATTAACCAGTTGTCCGGGCTCAACTTTCCCGACACCCAACGAAGGAACCACAGCCCGGCAGATGATTTCCGAACCATCTGCCGGAACAACTGTTGCCAGGCGTTCGCCGGCTGAAACCACATGGTTCTCGCTCCAAAACCGGGTAAAAGTGACTCTGCCGTTTACCGGGGTTTCCAGTAAATAATTGTTCCGCCAGCTTCGCATCAGGTTTTTAAGGGTGCGGATGTTATCTGAAATGTCCAGCTCAAAACGTTCCAATTCTTTGTGGTGTTGTTCTTCCAGGTCGAGCAGCGACCGTTCCTGGCTTAACAGGTTGACCTCGGTGGTTTTAAGCGAGGCCAGGAAACTGGTATATCCGCGTTCGGCCTGAATGACGCGTGCCCGGGCCTCTTCAATCTGCGATTCGGAAACACCTCCTTTGTCCAGGATGCTTTGATAACGCCCCAATCCGTTACGGGAAATATCAAGTTCCTTTTCCAACATCCGTTTTTGTTCGAGCGCCAATTGGTAATGCTCTTCCTGTTTTTTCATTTGCTGCCGCAGCAGTTTAATTTTACGGGGGAGAAAGTTGTTTGCCAGGTAATCGCTGTAATTCTGCCAGTTCCGGTAAAACTGGTTGTATATGTCCTGTAATTCGCCCAAAACCGGTTTCTCCGGTAAACTAATCTTTTCATAGTTCTCACGGATATTCAGGGTATCTGTGCGGGCCACAATTTCTTCCACATTATAAAAATCCTCCAGGTTGGCCGGGTTGTTAATCAGGGCAATCACATCGCCGCTTTTTACCAGTAGCCCGTCGGAAACAAACCAGCGGGCTATGCGGCCCGAGGTTTTGGCAATGATGGGCGCTGGTGGGCTGGTGGTTGTTATAACCAGCGGCGCCGATACAACTTCTTTAAATGTAAAAAAGTAGCTGCCTACAATAATTAAAGCAAAAATCAGGAAGATAATGGCCAGCCCCCAGCGAAGCAGACGGCCGGGAATCTCCTGCATGATTTCCCGCACTTCTTCGTTATGGATTTCTATGTTATGTTTTTTTGCCACTGTTAATATGTTTGTTGTTCGTGGTTTGTGGTTCAACAACAAACCACAAACTACAAACCAGTAACTTTATTTATTCTTTCAGTTTCACAATTTGTCAATTCCCCAACTCCAACTGGTCTTTGACCAGGTTAAAATACGCTCCTTTTTTATTTACTAATTCTTTATGCGTGCCTTTTTCAACAATCTGTCCTTTTTCCAGCACCACTATCTGGTCGGCTTTTTTTACGGTGCTTAGCCGGTGGGCAACCACCACCACAGTACGGCCCTGGAAGAAACGGTCGAGGTTTTCCATTATCACCCGTTCGTTTTTGGCATCGAGGGCGTTGGTGGCTTCATCGAAAAAAATGTAATCGGGATTTTTATACACTGCCCGTGCTATCAGTATTCGCTGTTTCTGGCCGGTGCTGAGGCCATGGCCCTGGATACCAATTTGGGTATTGTAACGTAATGGCAATGTGTCGATAAAATCGCCGATGTTGGCAGTATTTACCGATTGCTCTATTTTTTCCGCATCGGGCAGGTCGTCCATTACCCCGATGTTGCCGGCAATGGAATCGGAAAAAATATATCCTTCCTGCATTACTACGCCGCACCGTTTGCGCCAGTTCGTTTCACTGTACCTTTTCAGGTCGGTCCCGTTTAATGTGATTTTGCCTTTAACCGGCTCGTAAAATCCAAGTAACAGTTTTATTAAGGTGGTTTTGCCGCTTCCGCTCGTGCCTACTATGGCTGTAACTTTATTTGCAGGAATATCGAGATTTATCTTTTTCAGCACTTTTTCGGAATGGGGGCCTTCGTACTGAAACATTACATTTTTCAGTTCGATGCCGGCATTGGGCGGGATTTCCCGGATTTTACCGTCTTCGGGTTTCTCTTCGTCTTCCCTGTCGTGGATTTCGCCCAGTCTTTCAAGACTGATTTTAGCATCCTGGGCCTGTTGGGTAAACCCGATAAACTGCTGAATGGGGGCGTTCAATTGCCCGATGATGTATTGCACGGCCATCATCATCCCCAGGGTCATATCTCCTGTTACCACAGCTTTGGCCGAGAGGAATGAAATGAACAAATCTTTGGCCTGGTTAATGAACGTAGCGCCAATCTGCTGGTTCTGGTTCAGCGCCAGCCCCTTGATGCTTACCC
>CAYTDH010000549.1:0-3317 GCA_964436325.1 uncultured Tangfeifania sp. | reverse complement strand
CCTCCAAAATTGCGGTACCCCCTCCACCAGGCCCATGGACCTTTTACATCGGTGGGAGCCAGGTCTTCATGATATCCGCGGTAGAGTGAAGGCCCGACCCATTCATTCCAGTCGAGGCCTTCAGGGGTTTCCTGTGTGGGAAGATCGCACTGTTTGACAGGTTCTCCAACACTTACATTGACTTCCTGAATATCTCCGATGTATCCGTTGCGGACCAGTTCAACGGCATGACGAAAATTACGCCATGAACGCTGCATATTTCCTGTTTGAAAAACCCGGTCGAATTTACGGGTGGCATTTACCATTGCCCTGCCTTCAGCTACGGTGAGGGCCAGCGGTTTTTCACAATAGATGTCTTTACCGGCAGCAGCTGCATCAACCACCATCTGGGCATGCCAGTGATCGGGTGTGGCAATAACCACCGCATCGATATCACTCCGCTCCAGCAATTCCCGGTAATAATGGTAACTGTCAACGGTAACACTCAAGCCTTTATCCGCATTGTTCTTGTTGGCTGTTTCAATAAATTGTGCAAGTTTTTGATTGTACACATCGCTTGCAGCAACTGCAACAGTACCTTCACACTTACCTATTCCATTGAGCAAGGTGTAAATTTGTTTTCCCGTGCCAATATATCCCAGATTGATGCGGTCATTGGTCGCTGTAAAACCTTTGCCTCCCATAACATGGCGTGGAATAACCGTTAATGCAGCAGCTCCGGCTGCTGCGGTTCCAATGAAATTTCTTCGGCTTAATCGATTCATCTTTTTAGTGTTTTAATTGATTTAATGAAATAAAAGTAATGAAGATTTGGAAAATAAGAAATATTGTTGCCTAAATTCATGTGTTTACCATTGTTTGTTTTTTGATGGTAACCCCTGGAGCATACCATATAAACATTTCCCTGTGTGTTCCGGTAGCTGGCAGATAATGGCTCGTTTCATTTGTCCTCTGCATTTTTCGCACACCTGAACCCCGTATTGAAAAGGGATGTTTCGCGGGAGTTCATGGAACGTCCGCTAACTGAAAAACTGTCTTCCCCGTTTTGATCGAAAAAAAAGGAACCACTCCTGATAACTTTGATATCGGGGTTTACCCTGTAGGGCTGGTTGCTTCCCGGATAAGGTTTGTAAGTGTCGGCACACCATTGCCAAACATTGCCTCCCATATCGGTCACACCTGCTTCATTTTCGCCAAATGCTCCAACAGGTGAAGTAAAGAGGTAGCCATCTGCAGCTTCATAATCTGAAATGGTCCCCTGCCAGGTGTTGGCGAAATATTCTCCGTTGGCTGAAACCTTGTCGCCCCAACTGAACCTGGTCCCGCCGTTTTTTCCGCTCCGGGCTGCAAATTCCCATTCTGCCTCGGTAGGTAACCGTTTCCCTGCCCATTCTGCATAGGCCACTGCATCATTCCAGCTTACGTGAGTAACCGGATGATTGTCTTCGGCATCGGGACCCGACGGGCCAAAGGGTTTTTCCCATGTTGCCCCAGGCAGCAATTCCCAGTTTTGTTGGTCCAGATTGAAAACTCCCGAATCGCCAAATCTTTCTGCCTCTGTTTTGTGATTTGTCGCTTCAATGAACTGCCTGAATTGGGCTACTGTAACCGGAGATTTGTCGATGTAAAAGGGCTCCAAATTTATTTTATGAACCGGGCGTTCGTTGGGTAGTCCGTCTTTCGAGCCCATCATCAGGTCCCCTCCTTCAAAAAAAACCATCTCACTTTCCGGAATGTTTTTTTCTTTTTCCGGGGATGATGGGGAAGGAGCGGATTTTTCCTGAGGCATCTCTGCATTCTTATTGGTTTCGGATTCCCTGTTTTTTTTGTCCTGTTGGGTCTGTTTTCCTGAACAGGCGGTTAACCCTGCAAGAAGGATAAATAGAAAGAATTGCTTCATAACTGAAAAATAAGGATGTAAAAATGGGAGTTTTTAAGCATTCATCAAAGATGAAACGCATTTTTTGATAAAAATATACGATATAAACCTCCAATTTAATAGGAAAAATGGCTTTGTGAATGCCTTGAGATTAGTGGGTGGAGACCGGAAAATCGTATTATCATTATTTATCCCAACTCTTTGTGAGTTCTTTAAAACATTCTGCCGACCGATCCGGGCCGCTTTCTTCTTTAATAGTTCCTGATTTTAGTTACTTCACCCGCAAACAGTTCGGTTTTATAGTGTCCATAGCAACGGAGGCATTGCTCGTGCCCGCTGAATTGCTCGAAGGGAATTTCTTTTTGGAATACCTGTGAAAAATTGTATTTGCACCCACATTTGTCAGTCTGAAAAAAGACCTCTAATACATTTTGAATTGGCTAATTATATTATTTTTGTTTAGCAACAATTACTTACATTAAAAAACCAGGGTTTATGAAAATGGCAATGACTAACATTAATAGTGCATTAAATAAAACTCAACCTACTGTTATTGCTCTTGTTATTTTTATTAACTGTTTATCAATAATTTATGAATTTTAAGATTTTTTGATTCTCCTGGTTTTTAGTCCAAATTTTTCAAGTTGGGTTAAGAAACTATCTCAAAGGTAGGGTCTTTTTTGCATAGTAACAATCATGTGCTTTGCATTCTGTCGTTCATTCACCTGATAATTCTATAATCATTTCCCAAAATACTTTTGCATCATCGCCTGTAATTCCATTTTGTTAATCGGTATAGCTATATAGTCGTTGCAGCCTGATTCAATTGCTTTTTCCCTGTCTCCCGTTAGTCCATAAGCTGTTTGTGCAATAATGATAACCTCTTTGTTAAATTCCCGGATTTGATGTGTGGCTTCGTAACCATTCTTTTCAGGCATCTGAATATCCATCAATATCAAATCAATGTCAGGATTGGCTCGGCAAACTTCAACGGCTTCGCCACCTGTCTTTGCCTTTAAAATTTCCCTGGCAAAACTATTGATGTATTTGTCAATTAACATTTCCGATACTTCATCATCTTCAGCAATTAGAACTTTTAGCTTTCATATGTGTACTTTTTTTTCCATCACAAAAATTTATTGTTGGTTCTAATGCTTTTATTGGTGCTAACGGTTCGCGTATATGATTAGGTGCTGAATGCGGGCTTCATTCCTATCGATAAGCATCGAGGTTAATGCGGGTGATAATGTTGATTATCCGCACCGAAACCGCACTTAATTATATTACCAACCGTAGTTTGAATTTTCATCATCAAACCATTTGTAAATCAAAATCTTTTTTAGTTAGTTTTATCTTATTATGAGACAATGATTCTAAAGTTCTTTTGATATGTGAGGCTCTGTCTTGCTTTATAAATGTTGGAATTAAATCCTCCAAT
>CAYTDH010000548.1:0-3320 GCA_964436325.1 uncultured Tangfeifania sp. | reverse complement strand
GTACTGGATTGCCTGCCCAATATGTCTCCGGGAAGGTTTGAAACAGAAGAAACCTACAGGCGCATTGTGCATTCTGTCCTGCAAATTCGCGAGAAACATCGCCGGACCCCTGTATTACTTGTGGATCATGCCGGTTATGGTGATGCAGCCATGGACAGCAGGCGGAAAGCGATTTATACCAGCTTGAATGCGCTCCAGCAAAAAGCATATACCGATTTGCTCGAACAGGGGGTTGACCATTTGTATTACCTCTCCTGTGAAAACCTTCACCTTGATGCCAACTCCTTTGTGGATGGCACCCATCCCACTGATTTGGGGATGATGCAATATGCCAGTGCCGTTGAGCAGGCAATACGGGAGATCCTTCAGGCTCCTTCAGGATCATATTCCACCACCAAACCCGTCAGGCAATTGCGGGAACCCCGGAATTATGACTGGGAAAAACGGCATGAGGAAATCGTAATGCTCAACCGGAAAGATTCTCCGGAAGTCTGTTTTTTGGGAAATTCCATTGTGCATTTTTGGGGTGGAGAACCTGCAGGCCCCCAATCACGTGGTAAGGAATCATGGGATGACCTGTTTTCGGGTGTTCATGTTCGAAATATGGGATTTGGCTGGGACCGCATTGAAAATGTGCTTTGGCGGGTGAATCATGATGAACTGGATGGATTCAACGCCAGGCAGATCCTTTTAAAGATTGGAACCAATAACCTGCATCTCAATAGCGATGAGGAGATCGTCGCCGGCCTGGAATTGCTTATCCAAACCATTCAGCAGAAACAACCTGAGAGTGATCTGCTGGTTTTCGGTCTTCTTCCCCGGCGCAACTACGAAGAGCGGATCAAAAAACTCAATCTTCAAATAGCCCGTATTGCCGGAAGTCTTGGTGCCCGTTTTGCGCGGATTGGCAGCGGTTTGCTATTGCCGGATGGTTCAATCGATGAAAGGCTGTTTACCGACGGGCTTCATCCCAATGAAGCAGGTTATCAAAAAGTGGCGGAAGAAATTGAACCCTTATTATTTAATTTTTGAAATGAACTAAAAAAAATACCACGATGAAAACGATTTGTCCAATCTTTATTTTGTTCATGACCTTATTCTCCGGTATCGGAGGAAATGCACAGAACGCTCTTTATAGCCCGGTGCCTTTTAACAGGGTCGATATTCATGACGGGTTCTGGAGTCCCCGTCTTGAAGCGCACGCTCACAAAACACTTGAGGTCTGTATCGCCCAAACCCGTGACTCAACAAAACGGATCAGCAATTTTGAAAAAGCAGCGGGTTTAAAGGATGGCCACCACGAGGGGATCTATTTTGATGATTCGGATGTGTACAAGGCCATGGAGGGTATTGCTTATTCATTGATTAACAATCCCAATCCGGAGTACGAGGCGCTGTTGGATCACTGGATTGAACTTATTTCTAAAGCTCAGCAACCTGATGGCTACATCAATACGTTTTATACCCTTGATCATCCGGAAGATCGCTGGACTGACATTTCAAAGCACGAAATGTATTGCGGCGGGCACATGATTGAAGCGGCCATTGCCCATCACCGGGCCACAGGAAAGAGGGCATTCCTGGATGTTGCGGTAAAGTTTGCCGATTACCTGGATGACCATTTTGGTCCGGGCAGGCGCCACTGGGTTCCCGGGCACCAGGAAATTGAACTGGCATTGGTTAAACTGTACCATGTTACGCAGGAAAAGAAATACCTCGATCTTGCTCACTGGTTGCTGGAAGAGCGGGGCCGGGAATATGACGACGGGGTTATTTATGAAGGGGTAAAAAGGGGATCACCTTATTGGCAGGATGATGTCCCGGTTTCAGAAATCTCCGATATCAAAGGCCATGCCGTCAGGGCCATGTATATGTTCTCAGGAATGGCCGATGTAGCCTCTGTAATGGATGTTCCGGAATATGTTGCTGCCCTGAAACGGGTTTGGGAAGATGTTGCATTGAGAAACATGTATGTTACCGGTGGCATTGGCAGTTCCGGTTCCAATGAAGGGTTTTCCGAAGATTATGATTTGCCCAACAAGACCGCCTATTGTGAAACCTGTGCTTCCATCGGAATGGTTTTTTGGAACAACCGGATGAACCTGCTCACAGGAGATGCCAAATATGTGGATGTTTTGGAACGGTCGCTGTACAATGGCGTACTGCCGGGTGTTTCGCTCGAAGGGGACCTGTTTTTTTATGTCAATCCACTCGAATCGGACGGCAACCATCACCGGCAACGCTGGTTTGGATGTGCCTGTTGTCCCAGCAATATTTCCCGTTTTATTCCATCGGTGGGCAAATATGTTTACCTCCAGAATGACAGGGAAATCGTGGTCAACCTCTTCATGGGGAATGATGCCCGTCTTGAAGTGGGAAATACCCCTGTTCATCTGAGTCAGCAGACAAACTATCCCTGGGAAGGGAAGGTGCATTTGAAGGTTGATCCAGCCTCTCCTGTCGATTTTGATTTGAAAATGAGAATACCTGGCTGGTGTAAAAGTTACCGGGTAAGCGTTAATGGAAAAGAAGTGTTCTCAACCCGCATGGAAGAGGGGTATATCTCCTTTTCCCGGACGTGGAAAAAGGGGGATGAAGTATTCCTGGAAATGGACATGTCTGCCGAACTTGTTTCAGCTGATCCGAAGGTAAAAGAAAACCTGGGGAAACGGGCCGTTCAGCGTGGTCCTCTGGTTTATTGCCTCGAGCAAGCCGATAATCCGGATGTCGATATGGAAAAAGTATCATTCGGCGAAAAGGTTTCCTTTTCCCTGCAACCGGGTGCAGAAAAACTAAAAAATATGAAAATTTTAAAAGCGGATGAAGAAAACGGAGAATTAACGTTTATTCCCTATTTCACATGGGATAACCGGGAGCCGGGGAAAATGAAAGTCTGGATTGATGTTACGAAACAAAACCTTTTATATCAGTGATTCCCGTTAGCATTCTTTTTTTTATAAAAACAAATATACATGGTCAAATATTTTTTTATTATTCTGAGTTTTGGCTTTCTTGCTATGGAGGAAGCAGGGAATAAATACCAGCCTCAACCCGTTGACATTACCGTAAAGAAAGTTGATGGCACTTTCGAAGTAAGCGGATCTTCTGTTTTTCAATTGCCCGATACGTTTGTATGGGGAGGGAGTCCTGTGAAAATAGATAATAGATGAGCAGATTGCTTCACTGCGGGTCCCTGCTCAAATTTTTTTTTGGGCATAATGAGTAAATGACAACGGCAGCAACTGTCATTTCGATCCGCTAGCCAGCGGAAGGAGAAATCTGTTGTTTTAACGTGAGATTTCTCCTCCTTCGTCGTCGAA
>CAYTDH010000547.1:0-3324 GCA_964436325.1 uncultured Tangfeifania sp. | reverse complement strand
TCTTGAATGAGTAATATTAAGATTAGGAATATTGGTTTGTATACTTTTCTTTTCCCCATCTGGCATTTCTATAGTTACGGTATGGTTTCCGTTAGGACTCATCCCGTAAGAAATTAAACTAATCCCATTTCCAAAATCATAAGGAGGTTTTACTTGTCTTCTCTTCCCTTCACTAAATCTTTTCTCGTATCGTTCTAACATTTACCCTACCTCTTTTTCCCATCTTTTTAAATTAGAAGGATTAGATAATTCATCTAAATCCTTCGGTGTAATATTATATTTCTGATCAATATATTCAAGCATAATTCCTGTAGAATGCAGGGAATGTAATGCTTTATGAATCGCAACTATTCCTTTATGAAACTCATAATTATCTACATTCTTATCTAATTCTTTATATATCTCTAATACGTCTCTTCTTACCACTTTTATAGATTCATTTTCTACATGATTAGTGAGCCATTCATAAAATACAACTTTTAATTTCTTCAACACATCTTTTATCACTGGCTCTAATTGTATCTCTACGTTACGTTTATATTCTTTACTATTAGAGATGAAATATTTATATTCATACTCTACAATTAACCATAAATTATCTAATAATTTTTTCTTAGGTTTAATAGCCATCTCCTTGAATATTTTATTATACGAGTGATACATATTAACCCAAAACTATATTATTTAAAAAATCATTTAATTCTTTAATAGATTCTCTATTTAAAGCTATCCATTTAGTTTGACCATTAGACGAACTTAATTGTATCCGAACCCCGTATTCATCAATAGGTAATAATTTTGATAATTCCTTTGCATAATAATTTTCTTTCAAATCTTTTCTTTCTTCACTTACATCATACTTTTTTTCATATTTTTCTAACATTTCGTTACCTCTCTAATTTTTCCTAACCATCTGCAATACATATTTCTTCCAGTAAGGATCATCAATCAATCTCCACTGTAAAGCATCCATAAAAATTCTAAAATCTAATTGAGCCACCATACTACGAGCCTCATATACAAGGAATTGAAAAACTTCCAATTTCTCATCCATAAAACCTTTTGGTTCAATCTCTTCTAATTCTATTCTAATATTATCTGCTATCTGATCAAAAGTAGCTACAATTTCTACGGGTGCAGTTCTTGAAACAATAGCACTATCAATTTTTTTCTTAGGGAGATTAGTGATAATAATTATTCTACTCTCAAATTCAAGGAAAGGTTTATATTTTCGGGAAGTATCATTAATTTTATTATCACTGTAATATATTTCTCTCACTTTATCATTCGTAGTTGCACGTCTTAATAATTCTACATTAGATTTGTTTTTTAATATACTATTCACATCATCAAAGACTAAGATGAGATTAGGGTCATTCCAATCATATAACAATTGATACAATGCTCTTGGATTTTTTATATCCCCTGAAATAATTTTATATTTCTTACCACTCGTACCTCTTGCACTCCATTTATCACTCGCTTCAGAAAAACCTTGTTCTTTCAATGCAATAGTTACCTGTCTCGTCTTACCAATACCAGCCGTACCAGTGATTAAAGTAGCTGTTTTAAATCCTTTAGTGACGAATTGAACAGCACCGTTTATTTGTCTCATCAAGTCATTCAGGGTCATTTCATAAATAGATGCATCAAAATCTTTCGCAACTTTATTATCAACTAAAATACTTTCCTTACCACTCTTTCCTACTTTTACTTTATGAGAGAATACATTTTCAAGACCTAAATCAGCCATTCTTGATTTTAAGAAATTATCAAAAGGATATTTAGTTACTTTATCATATCCTTCCTCTTTTCCATATTCTTTATGCCAGAACTCATAGTCTTTAAAAAGATTAACAAATTTAGTATTTTCTAATTTATCAGTATCTATAGTATCATTATCATTATCCCATACTAATTTTCGTATCCATGCATTTACAGAATCTCGTGTTTTAGGGGAAAAACCTTTCTTTTCCTGTATTTTACTTTCAACAAAAGTATATACATCCGGCACACCAGCTTCAATAGCTTCAACAATTGTATTAATAATCTGTACTATATTATACCCATCCGTTTCAATAGTAATATCAGGGTATGCAGAGGGTTGATTCCAAACATCTATAGAAATAATACGTGCTGAATCCCCTCCAAATTTCCAATTGAAACGAATCGCTCTACCATCACTCATTAATCCACGAATACCAGTATATTTTATACCGTCCCTTTCAAAAGAACCAGCTATGGCAGAAGTTTTTATCGTAACCCCTAACCTTTTCCCTATCACACTGGAAGATAATTTAACTACTTTGTTTATATCTTTCACAAAGAAGTCTTCTTTAAATACTTTTTTATAAGATTTTAGCTTTACTTTTTTATATTCTTGCATACAAATACCTTTTTATATATTTTTAATTTACCACTCTTTTTGCAGGGTTATACACATTAAGTTCTTTTTCAATATAACGTACTTCTTCTTCAGTTAATTTTTTTCTATCTTTTCTTTTAATATGTAAATTATATTCAGTTTTTTCCCCCGAACGCATATCTTCTTCAATATCTGAAATTAACCAATCACTTGGTACAGAAATTACAGGGGAAGAAGACCACCCCATCCATTGTTTATATTCAATATCTCTATCAGAAACTAAATCTTCTAAGTCTTCAAAAAATCTATCTATAAATTCAAATCCCTTATCATCAGTATCTCCAATTTCTATAGCTTCTTCATCCCATGTACTATAAGTCATATTAACTGTATATCCTCTACCGCCCCCATCAAAAAGAATAATATCATCATAATCATCTCTTCTTTCACTAAATTTTGCATCATATCTTTCAAAGAGAAATTTATCATTATCTTTTTTCATATTCATATCCTCTTCTTTTTTATCATCCCCGGAAGGTTCTTCTTCAATATCTAACACTTCATTCCCCAATTCAGTCATAAATTCTCCTATCTTTTTTATAATCTTACGTGCCTTTTTATCAGTAGACAAGGCTAATGGAAGGATAAGTTTTAAAAATTCCATCCTATCTTTAATATTTGTGAATTTACCATCTTTTAACTGCTGAATCAATTCATTAATGTCTGTATCATTAACTTCTTCTATCAATTTTTGTATATCCATTAAAAATACCTCTTATATGTGTTCTTTTATTATTAGTACAAAGATTATGAAAAATTCTTATATTTCTCTTTAAACCTTTGCTTTTCTTTTAACAGATTAAATATTTCCTGACCATCCTCTTCATCTATAATTTTTGAATAAGATTCACCATATAACGGCTTACCCGTTTCTGGATCATAATTGTATTCTCTTATCG
>CAYTDH010000546.1:0-3324 GCA_964436325.1 uncultured Tangfeifania sp. | reverse complement strand
GCTTTTCCATTTTCCATCATTTTAAAACCAACCCGGATTTTGTTCCAGGGTAACATTTCCTTTATCTTCATAAAGGTTGATTTGTCCGAAAGGAATTGGAGAAAGATAATCTCTTTCATCGCTTACCAAACCTCCTGATCCTCCTTCAGTAAATCTGCCATCATTTCCTCCCGGATAGATGTATCCGTCGCTTCCTTCATGCAATTCACCTGCCAACAGTTCATCATAGTATTCATAAAATTGGTTTGCTTTTGCACCCCTGGGGATGTAACCCAATAATATTTCTTCCAGTGCGCGCCATCTTCTTAAATCATCATGGCGGTAGCCTTCTGCAACAAGTTCAATTCTTCGTTCTCTTCGAATTTCATTAATAACCGATGATTGGCTCGGGTGGTATTTCATGTAGTCTGAATTACCTTCCCATGATTTTACAACTCCTAAATTCATATGAGCCATACCCACCCGGTCGCGAAGAACATTTATCGTTTTATCAATGTCTGCTTGTGTAAGCGTTGCCGTGCCGATCTCATCCAAAATGGCTTTGGCTTCAGCATAAGCAAGCAATACCTCTGCATAACGTAAATAAATTATCCCATCATCGCTTTCATAAGGCATTAAATCTGTAGCATCGAAATCCCATGATTTAATACAATAATAACCCGAGGCACAGTAGTCTGATCTGAGTGAGGGCGATGGCATAGGTAACGTGTTATCTATCCCTTCATAGTATGGTGATATATTGCTTACAGGTCCATATTTATCGCTGTAATAGGTAGTCTGTTGCAAGCGTGGATCTCTGTTTTTCACCAAATCATTTATATTGTCATCTCCCATATAGTTGCTGCTCAGCTCTTTAGGCAAACCATCATCCATTAAGTATGCATCAACCATTGATTTGGTCAACCCATATGGAGCTTCCCATATTAAGTCATAATGAAAACCTTCCTCTACTGAATTGGTTTTAAAATGCAATACTTCAGGAATATTGGAATAATCAACCTGAGAAAACAGATCAAAATATTCTCGGCCGGCAGAACCGGTATAAACATTTGCCCCCAGTTGATCAATCAATGCCTGAGCAGCTTCAACGGCATGTTCTAAAAATTCCTGACCGTTTTTGCCTGAAACGCCAAAGCTTGTTCCCTGATGATAATATTCCCAACTGCCTTCAAACAAACAGAAACGTGCCTTATATCCAAGCGCCATATCTTTTGATACACGTCCTTTAGGAATACCGCCTTCTCCGCTCCATTGTAATTTTGAAATGGCAACATCCAAATCTTCAACAATTTTAGACATTAACTGATCCCTGCTCATGCGAGGGGTATAAAGCTCCTCACTGTTGGTTGACAATACCTTATCGATATAGGGAACACCGCCATAGGTACTTAAAAGATTGAAATACAACCAGGCCCGGTAAAAATAACCTTCACCTACCATGTGTGTCCCCTTGGCAGTCAACTCTTCTGCAGGGATTTTATCTTTCTGCTCAATGAAATAATTAATTCTTCTTATCCAGTCATACGAACTATTCCAATTACTTGAGGACACGGGAGCATCCGATGAAGTTTGGTAGAGTTTAGCTGTTGGGAACTGAATATCTCTTATTCCAATTAAATTGTCCACTCCATTTTCCTGTCCAAAAAATTTGTAAAGGCTGGGATTGTTAGAAAATAAATCGTAAAACTGATTTACGTAAAGTTCAAAGTCAGCCTCGGTCTTGAATACCATTTCTTCTGAAACAAAATCGAGCGGATACCTGTCTAAATAATCATCGTTACATGATACGATTACAAGTAAAATGGTAATTATATAAATATACTTTTTCATTTTCATTGATTTTTAGAATGTTAAATTTAAACCAAAAGATACGTTAGTCTGTGGAGGATAGGATTTTCCTGAACTATTCCACATGGTAATGGGATCGTAATTAAAAGTGGCTTTGTTAAAAATCATGGCTGCATTTTCAACCGACATATAGAACCTTAGTTTTTCAATATTTACATTTGAAACTAAACTTCTTGGTAATGTATAACCAAGCTGCACATTTTTAAGTCTCATATAGGCAGTGCTTTGCAAAAACCGTGATTGAACCTGACGGTTCTTGCGGTTTTCACCTCCATTATATATTCTGGCAAAATAGGCATCGGTTCTGTCGGGCCTCCAGTATTGGTCGTAATTCCTTGTTGTTATCATAGAATTCCACCTCGCAGTACCCACACCCCAAAATGTTTCTAAAGAAGTCCAGTAATCACGTTTTCCAACTCCTTCAATGAAACAAGCAAGATCAATATTGTTCCAGTTTAACCCTAAGTTAACACCATAAGTATATCTGGGTGTTCTGTTCCCAAGTTTAACCAAATCTCCCATATTGTTCCATTTACCGTTTCCACTGTCAATCATTCCATTTCCGTCCTGATCAACATACAAAACATCTCCGGGATACCAGTAACTGCTCCAGATTCTGTGTTGACTCACATTGTTGGTAACATCGCCAACAGATTGAGCTATCATTTTTGTTTCATAGCCATATATGTCATTAAACGTTTCTCCGGGAGTCCAACCAGACCTGGTGCCTGTGGTATTTTCATACTCAACTACGTATCCGATGTAATCAGACAAATTACCTCTAACACGGTAATTAAGCGCCTTCCCTCTTATGGTAGCCAGTTTATCGGCCCATGTTATCGATAAATCAAAACCCCGTGTTTCCGACACTGCGTTGTTCTTTTGATTGGGAGTTGTACCCAATACCTCGGGAAGCTCTTCAGCCGGCCCCAACTGGTTGTAAATTGTTCTTTGGTACCAGTCGTAAGTGACCTGCAACCGATTATTGAATGCAGCCAGGTCGAACCCAATATCTATAGTTCGCGGTTTAATCCATGTCAAGTCAGGACTAACTATTCCTGGCATGTTCAATGAGCTTAAGCGAGAGCCATCAATAAGAGTACTGATTTGTGCATTATACCGCATTGCAGGCAGGTACAGATAATTGGCCACATTGGTCTGGTCTCCTGATTCGCCCCAGGAAGCTCTGATTTTAAAAAGAGAAACATGATCCTTTAAGGGTTCCCAGTAGTTTTCCCGTGCAATATTGTACCCCACAGATACCGATGGGAAAAATCCCCAGCGTGAATCCGGGGCAAATCTTGAACTTCCATTATACCTGCCGTTGAATTCCAGCAAATATTTTTCCTGGTAATTGTAACTAAATCGGGCAAAATAACCTCTTGTAGCCCAATGACCCAAAGCATCGTCGAGTATGGTGTAATCTCCTTTTGCTGTGCTGATAGACGGAATTAATTCTGAGATTAAATCTCTTTT
>CAYTDH010000545.1:0-3326 GCA_964436325.1 uncultured Tangfeifania sp. | reverse complement strand
GCGGTAAGAGGCCAACAGCTCCTGAAAATTGTTTCTAAAAGCCTTTTTGTCGACCTTCCATCGGATAGTAACATCCGACACGTCGGGAGAAAAAACAAGGTATCCCTCCTGTTTTCCGGATATTGAGGCATTGCTGCTGAAATTTTGAAGTTTCACGTACCAGGGGATGGCTATGCGAATCGATGCCGGAGGATGTTGAAACCTGGAATCAATGGTTATTTGACACCCATCTCCGGTAAAAATAAGGTTTGCAGACAGATTCCCCATTTCGGTCACTGCATTTTTAATGGATAGCGAATCTCCGGGAGTGATCCATGAAGGCGCAATGACCGAAAAAAGATAGAGGGATCGTTCGTCTTCATAAAGCCCTGCTTCTCCACCATATTCCCTGACCATCATATTTCTGATGAGCAGTGAAGTTTTGGCTGCTGCCCAGGCATGAGGTGCCGGAATGGGCCAGGGATCCATATCTTCCCAGGGTTCAATCATATTTTCAAAACCCTCGTGCGTCGATCCATTGTGCAGAAGAATATGGTACAGGTCCAGAAGGGCCTTTTTCTGATCATTTATTGCCAGATATTGATGGGCCTGGTTTACCGTAGCGTATTGATGAAGGTGCATACCATTCCGGTAAGTCATTATTCCTTCCCGGTATTTTTTCCGGCGTATGGTATCCAGGGTAGCGCGAATGCGATGGTCATTGGGTTCCAATACCTCTGTTGGGTAAATCAACAAGTTATTTTCCCAATCCTGGTTGGTTTGATGCTCCCGGAATCCTTCACGGGCTTCCGGTCCGGTGATAAAGGAATACAATCCGGTTGGCACGTACCCCCCTCTTCCTGCAGTGGAATCAGCACTAAATGCAATGGCTTCCAAAATTGCTTGCTTGTAGGTTTGATGGAACCGGGTCCATTCATTGACATCCTGATACCTGCCCAATCCCCTTGCAACTCTTATGGCATCTCTCAGTGCCAAAAGACACCAGAGATTATGGCTGGTATAATGGCCTTTAATCATTTCTGCATCGAAGGGAATGGAAGCCGGCATTAAGCCCTTGGGATTTTCCAGGTGCCTTTGGTGCATCCATTCCACTGCTTTCTGAATGTAGGGATAGACCCTTTTTGCATAAGCTGTGTCTTGTGAAACATTGTAATGGCCCGCCAGGCTCACAAGGGCCTGACCATGGGAAGCCATGATCTCCTGACCGTGTGTGAGCACTGGATCAAGAAACATTCCATCTTCATTTTGAAAGTTCTTCAGCCAGTCTACATTAATATCCACAAATTGGGAGTGCCCCGTGAGATCATAGATCCTCCGCATATCCACATAGTCGTTAAAGAAAAGCTGATCGTAAGGCAACCCGCTTCCCTGGCGCAATTTACCTCCCGGATTTTTCCGGGTGGCCAGCATCAGGTGAACCAAGCCCGCCTTGAAAGAATTACTGACCCTCTTTTCCGGAAGGATAAAATAAGTTTTCCCTTCAATTTTTTGTTTCCAGTAGTGAACGGTTTTTTGGCGATATTCATCATACCCTGCCCTTTTTATTGCCTCTGTCTTTTCGCTTTGGTCAAGAGGAACAGGATAATTGGGCATTTTGAATATCGCTTCAAGCGATTCTCCGGGTTCGAGCATTTTTTCAATTCTGGCCAGACCGGTGGCCATTCTTTCATTCACAGAATAGGCGGCTGCAGAAAAGGGTTTCGTGTAGTGCTCACCGGGTACTGCAAATTTTTTTGCCTTTGCAGGGTAAGTATAAATCAGATGACCATCCCGAGAAAAAACCATTTCATCCATTTTAAACCGGGTTCCCGGATGGCAGACTGCCAAAGGTTTTCCGAACCGGTGATCATGTCCGGTAAAACGGGAAGCTGAAACAAGGACTCCTTTCTTTCTGTTTGTGGAATTGTTAATTGCTCTCAGCCGGGTAAAAAAAAGGGTATTGTCCGGGTCCATTCCTTCAACGGGAGAAGCGAACATCTCCATTTCATAATTCAAACCATTTTTTTCCCACTCATATTGGATAACCGGTATCCAGCCATCCAGGAAAACTTTTTGGCGGGCCATCAAGGGGGAAAGGCTGTCACCAAAAAAATAGCACACTTCAGCATCACGGGTGTAAAGCGCTCCGTCATAAGTTACCTGGACCGGCCGGGGCATGAATGGCATGCCAATGACCGTTGTTGATTTGGGAGCGTAGCACCATTCCTTTTCCGGGTTATGGACTTTATTAAGGTCCACCATGGTAAAAGCTGAATCTCCTACAACCGCAGAGGAGGGTTTCCGGGAAAGAAGGTCATTTTCTATGCTGCACGATTCCACCAAAATAGCGGTGATGACTATCGCCAAAAAAAGTGCTTTGAAATTTCCCATGTGGTAATACTATTTAAATGTTCTTCCGCCGAGCAGACCAGTCTTTTTTTTCTGAAGTCAATTCCGGGTTTGTGCTGTTTTCATTTCAAACTTTAACGACCGTTTTGAAATCCGGGGTTTCAGGTATTTTTTCAAGTCATCGGGATATCCTAAATCCCAGGGGGAAGGACCTACCCATTCGGTCTTTTTTCCATCCATTTTGATAGTTCCTTTTGTCGATATTTCAACCACAGTAAAAAGGGGCTCCTTGTAGGGAGCAGTGTACTTTATGTAAGGGTAGGCTTCGTCCACTTCTTTGCTGTATCGGACATGGGTGTAATCGCCACCCAGCCAGTTGTACGATAAGGAGTTGATGGTAATGTACCAAATGCCGCCCTGTTTTTCAGCAACATCGATGTGCGTATGCCCATTAAAGCAGGCAATAACGCGTTGTTGCGGATTCTGACGGTTGTGATTCTCAAAAATGGATTGAATTTCAGAAGTATTTTTCACCCCCATATTATCTTTTCCTTTTGGTGAAAATAATGCCTGATGCGAAAAAACCACCACCGGAAGCTGGGTTTCAGACAATTCATCCTTCAGCCATTCCACCTGCTCCGGTCCTACGAAATTGAAATAGGGCTTTTCATCGGGATGTTGTTTTTCGTTGCAATCCAGCACAATAAACCGGAAACCGTTTTTTTCGAAAGCATAATAGGAGTTCTTCATTCCCCGGCTTTCGAGTATTTGTTCAAGAGTGAAGTTACCGTCAGCTTCATGATTTCCGATGACATGGTACTTTTCTCCAGGGAAGGAATGCCAGATGTCATAAAAGGAGGTGTATTTTTTGTCGGGAGGAAAAAAATCGCCCAGTTCGATAATAAAATCAGGATTGCGTTCCTTCATGGCATCAATGAAAGTACTGAGCCGCTCTTCCGCATCATGCATCAAATTCAGGTGTGCATCTGTAAACATAC
>CAYTDH010000544.1:0-3336 GCA_964436325.1 uncultured Tangfeifania sp. | reverse complement strand
CGCCTGTTGCCATGATGATGGCTGGCTGTGTTGCGCTGCTCTACACGGCTTTCATGCTCAAAAAAGACAATACCTGGCGACCTGAAATTTTAAAGCACATTTCGTTTTGGATTTTACTCTGGATGCCAATTGCAGTTGTTGGCGCCTACATTTATTACTGGTACATTCCGCGTTCCATGATCGGAAATCTTCCGGTGGCTCTGGGAACACAACAATTTCAGGGATGGTATGACTCTCTTCTCAAGGTGGTGGGCATAACAGCTGTCATTGGTTTCTTCATTGGAATTCTGGGAACATTTGCTCCCAAACGCCTGCCCAGATATTTACTGATCATCCCGGTCATCGCTTCCTTTTTATTCCTTGGCACGTTTGAAAGACTTCGCGAATTTATCCGAAAGCCCTACGTCATTGGCGAATACATGTACGCCAATGGCTTACTGGTAGAAGAATATCCGTTATACCAGCAAACCGGATTGCTGAAAAACAGTCCATACACTACCATCAATGAAATTACCGAAGCCAATAAAAAAGAGGCCGGGGAAGCTGTTTTCAACCTTGCGTGTACCCGTTGCCATACCACCCATGGCATTAATTCAATTGTAACCAACTTTGAAACCATGTATGGCAAAGAAAACCCCCTGAACCTTGAAGCCATGAAAGCTTATATGAAAAACATGCACAATGTGCGCTATTACATGCCTCCATTCCCGGGAACAGACGCCGAACTCGATGCCCTGGCGTTCTACATCGCCGAAATCCAAAAAACGCCCCAAACACTGGATGGAGCCCAACAAAAAGGTGTTGATGTAAAAGAAATAAAATATTAACCTGTAAGTAAACGAAGATGATCACTGCAATTATTTCCCAAATTCCGGTCCCCAAAGATATACCCCTCGCTCTGCCGCTCCCTGAATGGCTCCTGGTCTTTATTCTTATCCTCTCGTTCCTGCTTCATATCCTTTTCATCAATTTAATGGTGGGCGGCAGTGTGTTAACATTCTGGTATGAATTAAAAGGCACAAAAAACAGCGATTATGACAAACTGGCAAAGGAAATTGCAAACACGATTACGGTCAACAAAAGTTTGGCAGTTGTCCTGGGAGTAGCCCCCCTGTTGTCTATCAATGTGCTTTATACACTCTACTTTTATTCAGCAAATGCGCTCACAGGAAACATGTGGATATCCATTATACCCTGGGTTGCTTTTGCTTTTCTGGTGCTCTACCTGCACAAATATTCATGGGACCGCCTTTCCGATAATAAACCATTGCACCTCGGAATTATCGGCATCGCTGTTTTCAGTTTCCTGATGATTCCATTCATTTTTCTGACCAACATCAACCTGATGCTTTTTCCCGAAAAATGGGGAGTTATTCAGGGGTTTACTGATGCACTTACCCTGCCCAATGTTTTCCCCCGTTATTTCCACTTTATTACCGCAAGCATGGCCATATCCGGCTTTTTTCTGGCTTTTTGGTTTGGAAGAAAAGGGTATGAATGGGGCGAAAGATACCATACCCTCACCAAAGCAAATATAAAAAAGCAAATGCTTAATCTGGCCATGATCGCAACCGGACTGCAGTTTATCTTTGGCCCTTTGCTGTTTCTGACACTTCCCGTTAAAGGAATATCATGGTCCCTTTTCTGGGTTATCTTAGGAGGAGTTACGGTGGCCGTGATTGTGCTGGTCCAGCTATGGCATTTGATAAACGAAAAAAATGAACATATCAGCCGCCGGTATTATGTCGTAGTATTGCTGTTTATTCTTCTCGTCAGTTTTATGGGAACCGGCCGGCACATTTACCGCGAAAATGCCCTGGAAACCCATAAATCAATGATGGCAGAGCGTACTGCCGCTCATTGGAAAGCTGTTGAAAAAGCACATGCCAATATGCTTTTGCCTGAAGTGGAAACCGAAACAGGCACCCTCAAACCGGGTGAAAACCTGTTCAACACCAATTGCGCTGTATGCCATGCAGCTACAACCCGGTTGGTAGGACCTCCTATGGCCGAAATTACTCCGGACTACCAAAACAAAATCGAAGAGTTAAAACAGTGGATCAAAGAACCGGGAAGAAAACGAATGGACTATCCTCCCATGACGGGATTTCCTCACCTTTCTGACCAACAACTCACCAGCATCTCCGAATACATGCTTCAGGAAGAATGGAATTAACAGTAAAATTATATCTTCATTACTTCAGAAACAAAAACAGATAAAAAAAACTTAAGGGAAAAAAATTTGTTGTATGTTACGCATGTTATATGAATAATGGAACGAAGCACCCTTTTGCAATTTAAAATGCATGGGTGACAGCATTCCGTTTTTCATTGACACCATGTAATAAGGAACATTTAAATTGAAGATATAGCCATGAAACTCAGTTCGAGAATGCAATTTCTTTTAAAAAACGGTTTACGGGGATTGGCCTGGCTGGCCCTTATCCTTGCAGCTTTTTTATTTTTCGAAGAAATTGTTATCTCCCGAAACCCTGATGCCTGGATTGACCGGTTTTATGCCCGCCCCGAAATTATTTACCTTATTTACCTGGCCTCTGAATTCTTCTTCGGTATAATTCCCCCCGAGCTTTTTATGATATGGGCAGTAAATAAAGCCAATATTGCCAATTACTTTTACAACGTTGCCTTTTTTGCCGTGGCTTCTTACATTCTGGGATATGTTACATTTCTCATTGGCCAGTTCCTCTATAAAAGAGTATTATTCCGCTATATCCGGATTAAATTTCTCAAAAAACTCTGGCCTCAGCTTCGCAAATATGGTATTTTTTTAATTATTGTAGCCGCCCTTACTCCCCTTCCCTGGTCGGCGGTCAGCCTCCTGGTAGGTTCCGCAGGATATCCTCACGGACGGTTCCTGCGATATGCCCTGTTCAGGCTGCTGCGTTTCGCCCTTTACGGATTCATCATTTTCCAGACACATCAAATCTGACCCGCTCCTTCAAACATCCAGTCCCTTTTATTGTTATTTCCGGTGAATGAATACATCAAATGATAAGAAAATTAAAGCGGAAGTGGAACATTAAAAGCAATTTCCAGCTCATCGTTATTCTTCTGGTGTTCTCACTAACGGGAAGTGCTTCGTTGTATGTGCGTAAAGCGGTCTTTGAATTTATCGGGATTTCTCCTGATACCAGCATCTGGTTAAAAATCCCGCTTTACATTCTAATCATATTCCCTTCATACCAACTGTTGTTTCTTATCATTGGCACTTTGTTCGGACAATTCAGATTTGCATGGGAATTTGAAAAAAAATTATTTTTACGGTTTAAATTCAAAAAATGAAACGAGCATGCAAAATAATTATACCCGAGAGTA
>CAYTDH010000543.1:0-3367 GCA_964436325.1 uncultured Tangfeifania sp. | reverse complement strand
CACCGCGACTGGTACTACAAAGGTCCCAACAACGACCGGGAGTGGGCCTGGCTTTCCAATCGTCACAGTCAGCTTCACCATGTATTTTTAACCTATATGGAAACCGGGAATCCCCGGTATGCCAAATACATCGACAAGTTTTTGCGCGATTTTATCATTAAAAGCATGCCCTATCCGGCGGAAAAGAGCAGTACCTCTGTCTGGAGAGGACTCGAGGTGGCGGCCCGGGCAAAACGATGGTCAAGTATTTTCTATGGCCTGGTGAACAGTGAATACCTGCTGCCCTCCACAAAACTGTTAATGTTGAGCAGCATCCCCGACCATGCCCACTACAACCGCAATTTTCATGCAGGGAACAACTGGTTGACCATGGAGATTTCCGCGCTTGCAACCCTTGCTACCAACTTTCCAGAGCTAAAGAAATCGGAAGAATGGCTGGATTATTCCATTGCTACCATGGGCGAAAGCATGAAGGGGCAGGTTTATGAGGACGGTGTACAGACTGAGCTGACGTCGCATTATCACAACGTGGCCATGCGTAATTTTGTGCTGTTCAAAGAAATCTGTGACCGGGCCAATCAGCCGCTTCCCGATTTTTTCAATCAAACCATCGAAAAAATGTACAGCTACATTGCCCACGCTGTAAGGCCTGATGGCAACCGCATTCTGAATAATGACGGCGACCGGGGAAGCGATGTGGAATTGATTCTGGAAGGGGCAGAAAAGTATAATCACCCGGAATGGGAATACATTGCCACAAACGGGAAAAAAGGTGTTGAACCGGTTGAGGGACCTTCCTATTTTTATACCTGGGCAGGGCATCTCATTTCCCGGAGCGGCTTTGATGAAAATGCCCACTGGTCATTTTTTGATGTGGGGCCATGGGGAAGCGGACACCAGCACAACGACCGGTTGCATCTTTCCATTGCAGCCTACGGAAGGGATTTGCTCGTGGATGCCGGACGTTTCGCCTACACCGGGGAGGTTGCCCGGAAATTCCGCGGCTATGCCCGGGGAACACAGGGCCACAATACAGTGATGATCGATGGAAATGGGCAGATGCCTGGCGTGAGGGTAACGGATAAACCGCTGCAGGAAAAGCATTTTAAAATAGCTCCTGAATTCGATTATGCCTGGAATTCCTTCGATAAATATGATGAACTGGAAAATGTAAAACACAATCGCTCGCTTATGTATGTACGCGGAGAATTCTGGGTCGTTGTCGACAGGATTGAAACCGCTCAACCCCGGAAAATTGAAACCCTTTGGCACTTGCATCCCGACTGCCAGGTGGAAGTCCATGACGGGGGAATCGTTAACACCCAAAACCGGAAAGGAAACCTGAAAGTTATTCCCGTTACTCAGGAGGATTGGGAACTGAACGTTGTTGAAGGTCAGGAAGAGCCTGAAATTCAGGGATGGTATAGTGAAGAGTACAACAAATATGAGCCGAACAAAGCGGTAATTTATTCCACAAAGATCGAAGGAGATGAGGTTTTTGTCTGGTTATTGATCCCCTCAGAAAAAAAGGCACCTGAAATGAGTGCTGAAATTGTTTCGGCAGATGAAACCGGAATAAAAATGAACGTAACCAAGCGGAGAAAAGGCACCTGGGACCTGACCATTCCTTTTGCCGACAGTGATAAAACGAAATTTGAGTTTACACCATAACTCCGCAGGGGGTTGTTTTTTTGCCCCGGGTTTCAACCCGGGGTATAAAAATAAGTTGTTTAAACAGGCTCATCTTCGTGCGTTCTTAAATGATCTCCCGTTGTATGAGCCGCAATTAAAATACAGATTAAAACTGGAAAATAAAATACCATGAACCATAAAATCATATCGGTTGCTCTTTTGATTTTGTTGCTGGCAGGATGCACACCGGACCAACCCAAAATTCACGAAACCACTGAGACCTATCCCGAATCATTGCAACAGCTTCACCGGAATGTGATCCATTATTTTCTGGAAGACGACATGGATTTGGAAGAGGTTCGGGAAATTTACAACAATTTAAGCGAAGCCGGCACCTGGCCCGATATCGATTATCCCAGTAAAACCCGTGGTTATTGGTCTCCTACCTACCATTTAAGCCGGATGATTCTGCTGTCCAGAGCTTACCAGAAACCCGGCAGCGAATTTTATCAGAGCAGTGAAGTTTCGGAAAAAATTCATGCCGCACTGAATCACTGGCTCGATAACGATTTCCAAAGTCCCAACTGGTGGCACCCTGTCATTGGCACGCCTATGCGTTTATTGCCCACCCTTCTTTTAATGGAACCTGAACTTTCGGAGGAGCAGCGTCAAAAAGCCCTGCCCATCTTAAACCGCTGTGAAATTGGCCGCACCGGGCAGAACAAAGTTTGGCAGTCGGGAAATGTGCTGCTGACCTCCCTTCTGGTAAAAGATGCAGGAATGATTGAAAAAGCAAGCGCCTCCATTCAGGAAGAACTGGTGGTAAGCACTGGTGAAGGGGTTCAGCCCGACTGGTCGTACCATCAGCACGGACCGCAGTTGCAGTTTGGAAATTACGGGCTCTCCTATGTGGGCGATATGCAAAAATGGGTTCAGGTATTGAGGGAAACACCCTTTAAATTCGAGGAGAACAAAGTTGAGATTTTGCGGAATTACCTGCTGAAAGGACAGCAGTGGGTAACCTGGAAGAATGCAATGGACATCAGTGCCTGTGGCCGGCAAATCGGCCCCGACCGCCCTGAAGAAAAGGCAAAATCTCTCTCCCGGTTTTTCAAAAAAATGGAAAAGCTCGACCCGGAACATGCCGAAGCCTACCAAAAGGCGAATGAATACTATAATCTGACCGGGAATAAACATTTCTGGCGTTCCGATATTCAGATTCAACGCACTCCTGATTATTACTTCTCGGTAAAGATGGCCTCAAACAGAGTGATTGGCGCCGAGTCGTGCAACTCCGAAAACCTTCAGGGATATTACCTCGGCGATGGGGCAACCTACTTGTACCAGTCGGGGAAGGAGTACAAAAACATTTTTCCGTTCTGGGACTGGAAAAAAGTACCCGGAACCACTACCTTGCAGGATGAAGAACCCTTGCCGGTTTTAACAGCCCGTGGTTACCGCATACCCAGCGATTTTGTGGGCGGTGTTTCTGATGGTGAAAACGGGATTGCCGTACTCGATTACAACCGGCTGGGATTATCTGCAAAAAAATCGTGGTTCATGTTCGAAGATAGAATTGTTTGCCTGGGGGCAGGAATTGAATCAGACGAAAACCTTCCTGTTACTACCTCGGTAAACCAGGTGTATTTGAATGGAGCAGTAGATGTTAAAACCGAAGGGGAAAATTACCGGTGGATTTTACACGATAATACGGGTTATTATTTTCCCAATCCTT
>CAYTDH010000542.1:0-3370 GCA_964436325.1 uncultured Tangfeifania sp. | reverse complement strand
GAAGTGGTATCTCCCTCCTGTTCGTCAGGTCGGGTTGAAATGTACCAGCCTTTGATTACTTCGCGAAGAAATCCGTTGGCAATTAGGCGCTCCTTGTGCGTTCTTGACAAATCATTTGCCCGGACCACCGCAATTCCTTTTTCATTTTGCAGTTGTTGAAGCTGCTCCAGGGATTGTGCTAATTTTTCAGATGGTGAAGCCATATCCGTAATCTTTTTATAAAATTCGTATTACTAATTCCCGGAGCAAAGTTAGTAAAATATGTTGTATTAGATTTAGTTTTATATGTTGTGTTGTTTTTAGTAAAATGTGTTGTGTTAAGAGTAGTAATTGCTGTGTGTTGCTCTGCAATTAATATATCGGGATCCTTTAAAAAGATAAACTATTTTGGCAGGTTAACTTGCCAATAGCTTCTTTTACTTCCGATTCGTTTTAAAACATCCTTCGATTTTAAGGATTCAATATGCTCTAATTAAAAATTTCTTGTAAAAGCTCTTTTAATTCAACTTTGACTTTTTCGTACTGTGGAAAATTATCTTCAAGAATCTGATGTGCCAGGCTATTATTCCAGGCAGCCAACAATTGTTTGTCGTTCTCTTCATTAATCATTTGATTAATACCGGTAAATTCTAAATTTTTAAATTTCATCTTTTGATGGAAAGCCTGTACAATTTCATTCCAATCAAGGTCAGGCATATTTCGAACCAAATACCAAATATCGTAATAATCCCGCGGTGCAGTGTAAGAGCGTTGGATTAATGAACGTAATTTTTCTGCCAGAATTTCCTGAATTGAATAACAAGGGATGCCTGCTACTGTTAACCTCGAAAGTTTATCACTGTATTGATGATACAATGGCCTCTGTTCAATCGGGAAAATTACTTTTTCGTATAAAATAATTTCAATTTTGATTGACGTCAGCCATCGTTGAACAGGTGGCGGTGACTGATTACGTGGATGATCGGCACCCCAAAACTTTATTACTGCAGCAAATCCTGTTAATTTGTTATTGGATTTGAGTTGCTCCAGTTTTTGAACATGTAGCGGAATTTCGGTTCTTTCATTCACCAAAGAGACAATTTTTCCCAACAATTTTTTGTCCAATACAAAATCAGGATTGATTGAGGTAAAATCCAGATCTTCTGAAAAACGGTAATTTTCAAAATAACATTTTCTCAAACAGGTACCACCTTTAAAAACCAGATTCTGTCTGCATTCCGGGATAGAAAAAATGGCATCGATAAAATGTCCCAGGACCCAATCTTTGTCGATTGTTGTTTTGGCCACCTTTTTCTGTTCCGCAATTTTTTCAATTTCTCTTTTTAAAATCATAAGAGTTCATTAGTATTGCTTATTGGCAATATCGAGCAATTCATCTCTGGATATATTCAATCTCAATTTCCATTCAGTATTAAATGGGCCGGAATCCGGCCCCTGGGGATCAAGCGGATTATAAGCATCCTTAACCTGTTCTTTTGCAAACCGGATGAACGATTTTACTCCTTTCATTTCAAACAATTCAGCCAGGAATCCTATTCTTTTGGTTGCAGCTATATTATTTATGGCTTTGCAATAATCAATCATTTTTTCGCCGGAAATCGGGGTAACAGCAAATGCACGGATCAACCCGGAATATCCTCCTGAATATTGGGGCAAATCAAAACAATCGACCAGGGTTTTTTCCACATCAGTCATGTAATAACTATGATTGCCATATCCTTCTTTAATTGTACCGCATCGCTTTGATTCCGATATTTTAACAAATTTATAGTTGACTCCAAAGATTGATTTATCGTTCTTTTTATGTGTTGTTTGAATAAAAACAGTATTTGGGAACTGTTCTGTGAGCCCATGTAAATTTAATGCGGACCAATAAGCGACAACGCCCTTTTTAACCGCAAAAGTCCCGATAACATTTTCATCCCGGAAATTAGCTTTACAAAACTTTCCTCTTTCAATTCTGGAAAGAAGTCCTTTGTGAACAAGGTTTTCCAATATTTCATTGATATTGTCAAATTTTTGATTCAGCTTCGTTTCTATTTCTTCCAGAAGAAATATATCAATTTCGTACTCATCCAAAAGTTTCATAAACTCCAATTGGGTCGAGGTAAGATTTGATGATATGTAAACACTGTCACCCATGATATTTTAAAGAATTATAAGACCCAAATTAAGGGTCTTTTATATCCATGAAATATAATACGAAAAGTATTACAAAAATCTGTATTATCCAAACAAACCCTGACAATACTTTTCCAACAAAAACGAATCCGGCTTTGGTTTATCTGAAACTCAAAAAAACAAACTGTTCACTCAAAATCTATTTCCATATTTTCTCCGCTTGTGATTAGGATTGCTTTTTCTAATCTTTTGTTTTTTATTGTAATCTAATTCCCTGGACTTTTCCACCAACCTATTCAAATTCCTTGCCCACTGCGCCAACTGAAATTTATCAATAACCGATTTTGAAATCTCTATTTCCTTTTCAACTTTCGCCGAAACATAAAACCCCGGCTTCTCCTTAAACTTTGACAACCGAATCGGATAACGAATTGGATTACCTGCTTCATCGGTAACCAAAACAATGTGCCCCCTGCCCGATTTTTTGATTTCGACATTGAATAGTTTCAGGGCTTCATTATACATCTCCCTGGAAGTAATTTCCGGCATCCGATTCAAATGGGCAAATAGGTTTTCCAGGTTCTGTTTGATGTTCCGGCTTTGGGGAGAAAACTTAAAGTCCGGTTGTTCTTTAGCTTGTTTGTTTGACAACTCATATTTCTGTTCCAGTACCTGCACAAACTTCTGCATTTTCTGCTTTTCATAGTTGTCCTTGATTTTTCGTCCGGTTTGCCGGTCAATCCGGGTGGATACCACATGAAAATGCACCCGCTCCAAATCCTGGTGTTTATAAACAAAATAAGGTTGGTTTCCATAGCCCATGTGTGCCATCATCCGGTCTATTTCCTGCCGGATGGTTTGTTCTCCCAGCTTCCGGTAATCATCAACTGATGGATTAAAAGAGATGTGCAGGCATTTATTTTTGACACGGGTATTGCTTTTTTTCAATATCGAGCAGGTTTTTCAGGCGGTGCTTTTCATCGTACATAAACGGATCGACAGAAAGTGTATTCCGGGAGTGGAAGAAAACTGCTTTTCCTTCTTTTACTTTCTTTTCGTTGTAATGCAGGGCATTTTCGGTATGTACCGTTTGATGAATAACAATAACCATGATTCATTTTTACCTGTTATTTTGGTTTAATCTGGTCCAGATATCTCTGAAGGATGGCAAAACAGTTTTTTAATTCGGAGAGGAGCTGCAGAAAAACCTTCCGGTCGGCATTGGAAAATTGATAAATCGGATGGGTAT
>CAYTDH010000541.1:0-3374 GCA_964436325.1 uncultured Tangfeifania sp. | reverse complement strand
GGGACAGAACTGAAACCGAATTTGGCAGGGCAGCATTTGACCCTAAAAGTTCCGCTTCACAAAAGGAAATTGTATTTAAATCAGCAAAATAAGGATGTTGAAATAAAATATGCCTTAAGAAATTACACCATATCAAATATTTTTGAAAATAACGAATATCGGATTTCTGTTAAAAAGGAAAGTGGTGGTCTTGTATCAACGGCATTGCATGATTCCCTGAAGGAGGGCCATGTTATTGAAGCCCGGGGCCCCAAAGGTTCTTTTGTTTATGAATATAAGAAAAAGAAGCCCGGAGTTTTTGTTGCGGGCGGTATCGGGATTACACCCATTTTGTCCATGTTGAAATCATTGGTGAAGATGAAGAACGAGACGTACTTATTTCTGGCGGTCAGGGATAGAAAGCGCTTAAGTTTTAAAGAGGAACTGATGCAGATATACCGGCTTAATCCCAACCTGAAAGTGTTCGTTTTTTATAGCCGGGAAAAAGTGAAGGAAGGAGATGAGATTTGTAAAATATGGAAATGTTTTGACAAACGGCTGGACATAGATTCGTTAAAGAAAATATTACCGGACAACAAGCATTTTGGTTTTTATATTTGCGGTCCCCGGGAAATGACCCAAATGTTGGTTACGGAAATTGCCCAATGGAAGGGCAATAAAAGTCCTGTTCATGTTGAAGATTTTAAGGGTATTCAAAAAGGAAAAAACAGGATGAATGAAGGAAAAACCATTCAGGTTCATTTCAAAAAATCAGGCAAAATAGTGGAATGGGATCATGAATACCGTAATCTTCTCGAATTTGCTGAATCAAATGAAATCCGCATGGAAGCGGGCTGCATGTTTGGTGAATGCGGGGCATGCACCACCACAATAATTGAAGGGAAAGTCGATTATAACTACAACACGGCAACCAAACCTGCAAATGGTAAATGTTTGCCATGTTCATGTTTTCCGGAATCAGATATTATTCTGGATGCATAAGTCTTATTTATTTTTTAAATTTTAAAAAAATGGAGCTTAAATTTTTTTGCCCGCTGTGGGGCTCACGGGAACTGGAAAAGGAAGTATTCTTCAAAAAAGTAAAAGATGCTGGCTACGATGGTGTTGAAATGGGCCTGCCAATCGACCAAAATGAAAAAGGGAATATTCTTAAACTGATTGAAGAATATGATCTGGAGTGGATTGCTCAACATTATGAAACCACCACACCCAATTTTCAGGAGCACAGAGAAGAATACCGGTTGAGGCTTGAAAACCTGGCTACAGCTAAGCCACTGTTTATTAATACCCAAACAGGAAAGGATTATTTCACATTTGAACAAAATTCCGAATTAATTGAGATTGCGAGTGAGCTATCTCAAAAACACAACATTAAAATAATTCACGAAACGCATAGGGGCAAATTCGGTTTTGCCGCTCATATTATGGAGCGTTATCTCAAAAAACTTCCTGATCTGCGCATTGGACTTGATGTTTCGCACTGGTGCAATGTTGCCGAATCATTTCTGCAGGATCAGACAGAAGCCATTGACCTGGCCATTTCGAGAACAGACCATATCCATGCCCGTGTAGGATTTCCTGAAGGACCGCAAATCCCCGATCCGCGTGTTCCTGAATGGCAGGAGGCACTTCAGATTCACCTGAATTGGTGGAGAAAGGTCATCCAAAAAAAACGGGAGGCAGGAAAGAGCGTGTTTACCATTACTTCGGAGTTTGGCCCGTACCCATACATGCCCATCCTGCCTTATACCCGGCAGCCTGTAACAAGTCAATGGGAGGTAAATGTTTTTATGAAGGATTTTTTAAAGAAGGAATTGGGATAGCCCTGGTGGGGTGGGGGAGTTTGGTCTAATGTGAATTTGTACTTAAGGCGATAATGGTTTTTCCCGGGTGAACTGGCTGAAGATATCGTGGCTATATTTGATGCCATCAATCAATTCAATAACCGTAAAACTGATCAAAATGAAAACAGAAATTCGAATGAGCATGAAAAAGAATAATTGGTTTTTCCTGATTTTTCTAATCCTGTCTTTTTTTCAAACAGGATGTAATCCATCTTTAATTGTTGAAGATGAGGTGAATCCATCCCAGACACTATGGTACGATAAACCCGCTTCGATTTGGGAAGAGGCGCTGCCCCTGGGGAACGGCCGTTTGGGGGCCATGGTTTTCGGGGGAACCGAAACCGAAAATATCCAGTTTAACGAAGAAACATTGTGGAGCGGTCAGCCGCACGATTACGCTCACGAAGGCGCCTGGAAATACCTCGGCGATTTGCGCCAGCTACTTTGGGAAGGCAAACAGGAAGAGGCTCACCAACTGGGTAACGAACAGTTTATGTCGCAGCCTTTTGGTATGCTGAGCTATTTGCCCTTTGGAAATATCCGGCTGCATTTTCCCGCCCATGAAAATGTGGAAAACTACAAACGTATTCTCAATTTGGAAAAAGCCATCACTTCTGTCTTTTATGAAAAGGACGGGGTGAGATTTAAACGCGAACTGTTTACATCAAATCCCGGCGACGCTTTGGTAATGAGGATTGAAGCATCAGAAAAGGGAATGCTGGATTTTGCCGTCACCCTCGATTGTCCGCACTCGGAATATGATGTGACAGTGGAAGAGGACCAGGTTATTTTAAAAGGCAAAGCCAACGATTATCATCAGGAAGTTGGACGTGACGGATATCCCTATCCTGAAAGCAAACTGACATTTGAAGCCCGGTTGAGGGTTGTGACCGTGGGGGGAGACCTTATTCCAAATGACGATTCATTGAAGATTGTGGAAGCGGACGCCGCCAATTTGGTATTGGTGGCTGCTACCAGCTTTGCAGATTACCGCGATATCAGCGGAAATCCTGCTGAGCGCTGCATGGAATCTTTAGCCAGACTGGACGGGAAATCTTACCAGACTTTAAAGTCTGAGCATGTTAAGAATTACCAGCATTTATACAACAGGGTGGAAATTGATTTAGGAAATTCTGATATTTCAAACAGGCCCACCAATGAGCGCATTCATTCGTTTAAACAGGATGAGGATCCGTCGATGGTGGCCTTGTTATATCAATTCGGGAGGTATTTGTTGATTTCTTCTTCAAGACCAGGCACCCAACCGGCCAATTTACAGGGTATCTGGAATTACAAATTAGCCCCGCCATGGGACAGTAAATACACCATCAACATCAATACCGAAATGAATTACTGGCCGGCAGAGATAACCAATCTTCCGGAGTGTGCCGAACCGCTTTTTGCCATGGTGGAAGACCTCTCCCAGACTGGTCAGAATGTGGCGAAAGCGCATTACAATCTCGATGGATGGGTGACCCATCACAATACCGATCTTTGGCGGGGAGCTGCTCCAATCAACAATGCCAACCA
>CAYTDH010000540.1:0-3380 GCA_964436325.1 uncultured Tangfeifania sp. | reverse complement strand
ATGGTTGTTTCGGTCAGTACCGGCGCGATTCCTTCTCCTGCCGCAATTTGGGTAACGGGTAATCCAATGGCTTCGAGCAGGTGAACACGGCCGTTTTCCAGCCACTGGATGTAGACGATGTTACTTACATGTCCGACAAAATCAATCTGATAGGTGTAAATCTTTTCGGTGTAGGTTAATTTCTTTTTCATGACCCGGGTGGTTTTCAAGTTCTGAGTAATGACGTTTTTTTTGAATAAAGAATTTCCACATGATGCTTTTGGGGTAAATCTCGTCATGATTTCTGACCTTGGTTAACGGGAGTAGCCGTTTTCTTTTTTGGATGAGGCTTTTGAGGTTCCGGTAAAAGGAGGCATGTGCTTTGAGCACTGCGTAAAAGCTGTTGAAATAAAAACCGGCGAGAAATTTAAGTGCAGCCACCCCATCCAGCACCAGGCGGGCAAAAAAGATGCGGTGAAACCGGTTAGCCGGCAGGTTTTTGAAAAGCATGAACAGGTTATTGCGGAAATTCAGGTAGACTTTTTGGGGACTGTTGTAAGAGAGGGTTCCCCCGCCCAGATGAAAGATGACGCTTTCGGGTTGATAGCCAATGCTATAACCCTGGTTCTTGAGTCTCCAGCAAAGGTCGATTTCTTCCATGTGGGCCCAAAAATCGCTGTCAAACCCGCCCATCTCATGAAAAGCCTTTGATTTGATAAACATGCAGGCTCCGCTGGCCCAAAAGATGGGGGTGGGTTGGTTGTACTGCCCAAGGTCGGCTTCCATCCGGTTCAATATCCGTCCGCGGCAAAAGGGGTAACCAAACAAATCGATAAATCCCCCGGCCGCTCCGGCATATTCAAACTGGTGCGGCTTTTTGTAGCTCAGTATTTTGGGCTGAACGGCCACCAGGCGGCTGTCTTGTTCCAGTTGGTTTATGCAGGGATCAATCCATCCCGGGGTAACTTCAACATCGGAATTGAGCAGGACGTAGTAATCTGCTTTTACCTCTTTAAGTGCCAGGTTATATCCCTTGGCAAAACCATGGTTTTTTTGAAGATCGATGATGCGGACCTCCGGAAAATCTTTTTTTAAAAGGGAAATAGAGCCGTCGGTAGAACCATTATCGGCGATATAAATGTCAATGACCGGACCGGAGGAATTCCGGATGACAGAAGGTAAAAATTCTCCGAACAGTTTTTCTCCGTTCCAGTTGAGTATAACAATGGCAATTTCAGGGCTTTTGGGCATACGGACGGATTAGGAGGAAAGAAGGTTAACAATAGTGGAAACCAGGTTTTCTTTGGGAATGGATTCCAGAATTTGGGCCATTTTTTCCGCTTTCTCGGGGTCATCGGAATGGAGAAGGGCATCCAGCTCTTTAACTTTTTTGCCGGTAAGTTCATCCTCCAGAAGCTCTTTGATTTTTAGTTTTTCCTGTTTCTGCTGCGGCAGACCCAGACTCTCCAGTTCGGCAATGGAGGCCTCCAGAATTTCTTTTGCCTGAATCCTTACCGGGTCTTTGTCTTTGTCTGAGCCACCGGCTGCCGTATCGCGGAGGCTCCAACTCGAATAATCGTAATGCAGGTCTTTGATCATTCGTAACTTGGGGCTTTCCTTCCCAAAAATGCGTTCCAGAAACATGTAAGTACGGTTTTTCCAGGCTTCCATGTCAAACTTTTTGTCATCGAGCCGGTCTATCTGGTCTTTTAGTAAAGCAATTTCTTTTTCGGCCATTGGTGTAAGATTATTTATGCTGCAAGTTACAAATTCTGTTTAAAAACCATTCGCAAAAAATCGCATGTTATGTTATGCGTTTTTGGGTTTCTCTCCTAAATAGGTGTGAATGATTTTATAGAAAGAGGGAAAGCAATGATTGCTGGCAGCAGCTATTTCACCGCCAAAAAGCCATTTGTCTCCACCTTTAAAATCCGTTATTTTTCCACCCGCTTGTTGCAAAATAAAACCACCGGCTGCCACATCCCAGGCATGAAGGGCGTGTTCGAAAAAGGCATCGAAACGGCCGGCCGCCACATAGGCGAGGTCTACCGCTGCCGACCCCATCCGGCGCAGTCCCCTGGTCGATTTCATCAGGTGTTGCAGTGCACCCATATAATCGTTGAACCGTTCAAAGTTGTAGTAGGGGAATCCGGTGCTTATGAGCGTATCTTCCAGTTTTTCCCTCCGGGCAGCTTTTATCTCTTTTCCATTCAGAAAGGCAGGGCTGCTTTTCCAGGCATAAAACATTTCGTTGAGCCCGATTTCATATACTACTCCCAATACCAGTTCTTCTCCCTCCATAAGGGCAATGCTTACGGAGTGGGGTGATAATCCGTGAATGTAATTGGTGGTGCCATCCAGCGGGTCCACAATCCACTTGAATTGTTCGTTGCTGTGGGTGGCGGTTCCCTCCTCGGTAATAAACCCCGAGCCGGCAAGGAGCTTTTTCAGGCTTTCCACAATGCGGGCTTCCGCAGTTTTGTCAACATAAGTCACCAGGCTGGCAACGCTTTTTAATTCCACATCCTGTTCGGAGACTTTTTCGTGTTCGCTCCGGATAAAGCTGCCTGTATCCCGGGCAATTTCCTGCACGCTCGTGCAAAGGGATTGGTAATTTGTTGTATTCATCATATCATTTCCTGTTTTTTGATCTCCACATGCCCATTTGGAAGAAGGGATTTGAGTTTTACCCGTTTAAGGGTGTTTACCCATTCTTCAGTATAGGGAGCTTCTGTTTTGATGTAATTTTCGGTAAATCCGCTCATCGACTCTCCGTTTTTCTGACTTTCAAACAGCACTGTTTGAGTCGTGTTGAGGTGCTTCTCGTAAAACGTCCTCAATTTTTTTTCGGAGAGGTTAATGTACATCTGGGTTCTTCGTTTCCGGTCTTCCACGTCAACCTTCCAGGGGATTTTCAGTGCCTGGGTTCCACTTCTTTCGGAGTAGGTAAAGGCATGCAGTTGAGAGATTTCAAGCCCGTTGATGAAGTCGTAAGACTCCTGGAACAGTTTTTCGGTTTCGCCATTGGTGCCGGCAATCACATCCACCCCAATGAAGGCATGGGGTATTTTTTGGCGGATACGCGTTATGCGGCCTGCGAAAAGGCCGGTGGAGTATTTCCGTTTCATCAGCGATAATATTTCATCGGAGCCCGATTGCAGGGGAATATGGAAATGGGGCATGATTACCTTTGATTCGGCGACTCTGTCGATGATTTCATCTTTGAGCAGGTTGGGTTCCACCGAACCCAGCCGCAACCGGTGCAATCCTTCCACTTTTTCGAGTTCCTGCAACAGCCCGGAGAATGTTTCTCCGGTGGATTTTCCAAAATCCCCGATGTTTACGCCCGTTAGTACAATTTCTTTGTATCCTTTGGCAACAGCTTTTTGGGCTTCCATAAC
>CAYTDH010000539.1:0-3387 GCA_964436325.1 uncultured Tangfeifania sp. | reverse complement strand
TGCAACTTTGTTCTCCTTTCACCGGCGCAAAAGTAAAAATTCCTGTTAATTTCCATGAATGATTTGGGAACCTGAGGGCTTTATTGGTGGAATTTCGGTGGACGGAAGGTTGTCGTGGTTGTGATTGTTGTCTTTGTTGCTGGTTGCTGGATGCTGGATGCTTGTTGCTTGTTGCTTGTTGCTTGTTGTCCTGGTTATCGTGGTTGGGGGTTCCTAAGCCGGAATATTCGCTTCGCTCGGGAGTTTAGTTGTTTAGTGTTTGGTGTTTGGGCCTGATTGCGAAGGCAGTTTGTTTCGCTTAGCTCGGAGATGATTCGGTGTTCGTTGTTCGTTGTTCGTTGTTGAGGTCGCGGAGGTTGATATAATCACTTCACTCGGGAGTTTAGTTGTTTAGTGTTTAGTGTGTGGTGTGTGGTGCCTGATTGCGAAGGCAGTTTGTTTCGCTTCGCTCGGAGATGATTTGGTGTTTGTTACATAAAGGAATACAAAAACTATTATCTACGTGTCTTCACTCTTTTGCGGTTCCTTCCATCATTTGCCGCCAGGCAAATCCATTCGTGTTTTTCGTGCAATTCGTGGCCAAAACCATTTGCCGCCAGGCAAATCCATCACAATAATCTGCGTCGCATCTCTCAAAATCTCATAGTCTTCTTCCAACGACGTTGTCAGGACCTACCGGACGCTGACAAGTCTCCTTCGGGTCAACTACAAACAATCTCATTGTCTCAAAATCTCATAATCTTAATACTCAAAATCTCACAGTCTCACAATCTCACAGTCTTCTCATTTGCCGCCAGGCGAATCCATTCGTTTTTTCGTGCAATTCGTGGCCAAAACCATTTGCCGCCAGGCAAATCCATCACAATAATCTGCGTCGCATCTCTCAAAATCTCATAGTCTTCTTCCAACGACGTTGTCAGGACCTACCGGACGCTGACAAGTCTCCTTCGGGTCAACTACAAACAATCTCATTGTCTCAAAATCTCATAATCTTAATACTCAAAATCTCACAGTCTCACAGTCTCACAATCCTGTTTACCAAATACAAGTTAAACCTCCCACCCCTTTTTCAGTCAAATTACAAATAACCAAAACAAAAAACGATATGCAGCTCAAAACAACCTTTTTCGCTCTCCTTCTTTTTGGATTTTCCTTCACAGCACCAGCTCAGCAAGAAACGCACCAATACTGGCCTCAGTGGCGCGGTCCTTTGCACACCGGAGCAGCTATTACCGGTAATCCGCCGGTAGAATTCAGTGAATCGGAAAACCTCAAGTGGAAAACACCCATTCCCGGGAAAGGACATGCCACTCCAATTGTATGGGGAGATAACATTATTGTACAGACCGCCGTAGAAACCAACAAGGCAATCCAACAGGAAACAGCAGGTTCAGATGAAGGTCGCAGTTGGATGAAACCACGCCAAACCGACAAAGTTCATGAGTTCAAAGTGCTGTTAATCGACCGGACAAACGGGAAAATAAAATGGGAATCCACTGTGGAACAGGAATGGCCCAAAGAGAACACCCATGATTTGGGAAGCTGGGCTTCCAACTCCCCGGCAACCGACGGTGAACTGATATACGCCTATTTTGGCTCCCGCGGCATCCACTGCCTCGACTTCAACGGGAATATCCTCTGGCAAAGAGATTTCGGACAGATGGAAAAACACATGAGTTTTGGAGAGGGAAGCTCTCCTTTCCTCTATAAAGACAAACTTTTCATTCAATGGGATCACGAAGGGGATTCCTACCTTTATGCCCTGGACAAAAAATCCGGAAAAACCGTTTGGAAAGCAGCGCGTGATGAAAAGACCTCATGGGCATCGCCGCTAGTGGTGGAGGTCAACGGACGGCCTCAGGTGATTGCCAGTGCCACCAATAAAGTCAGGGCGTATGATTTCAGCACCGGTGAAGTTCTCTGGTCCACTACCGGCCTAACCCGGAATGTCATTCCTAATCCTGTCTGCCACGATGGAATTTTATACGTTATGAGTGGTTTCAGAGGAAGTGCCATGCAGGCCATCGATATACGCAATGCCAAAGGAGACATCGCCGGGTCCGATGCAATTCTCTGGACCTACAACCAGGATACGCCTTACACTCCCAACCCGGTCCTGATGAACGGAAAACTCTATTTTCTCCGTGTCAACAACGGTTTCCTGAGTTGCATTGATGCCAAAACCGGCAAACCCTATTATACCAAAGAAAAACTGAAGGATATCAGCACCCTATACTCCTCTCCCACCGGTGTGGATAACCGTTTGTACATTGCTGCCGAAAACGTGGTCATGGTAATTAAAGGAGGTGAAAAATTTGAAGTCCTGGCATCCAATGAATTAAATGACAACTTCCATGCCTCACCCGTTATTGCAGGGAATGACCTTATTTTGCGTGGTTTCAGTTCCCTTTATTGTTTTTCGGAAGAATAAAAACGTTTCCCGGCAGGTTTCTTCCTGAAATATTTTTGAAAAAGAAGAAAACGCTGTGATTTAGCCCTGGACCTGTTCTCCCTCAAAAAGGCAAACCGCAACGGAGAATGTTTCTCAAAAATCCGGATGGTTTCAGGAGAATAGTAAGATGCATTTAATCCGGCTGACTCGATGATCATCATTTCAATACTGTGATTCATCAGCCGGATCATCAAATCCATTTGTGCTCCTCCCAAACATCTCATCTCCTCCAATACCACCCGGCCAAAATGAATGCTCCGGTTAACCATCTTGTCCAGATTTGAAAGCCCATCGAAGCATGAAAAAAGCGTCCTGGTCCGGGAATTGGTGTCTTCCTGAATGTCTTGGATATCATCGAGCAACTGAAGATAAATGCCGTATCCGAACAGGGCCTTTTCTTGCTGAGGATTTAGCCGGCCGGCCACAAGATAGCCGTCGGCAAGTACCGATGCTCCTCCTTTCTCAAAACAGATGCGTTGGATATTTTCCGGTGAAAGTCCGGAAGTTCGCATCAGCCTCAGGCTGTCGGTTTGCCCTTTTTGAATGGCATATAAACTTGCATAAACATTAGGATAGTTGGTTCGGGGATACTGCTTTTCGAACATCTCAACCAGTCGGAACAATTGAGATTCTGTATGATTGGCAGAAATTACCTGTACTCCGTGTAAGCGCCGGTTAAAACGGTCACTAAAAACGCTTTTTTCTTGTTCCGAAACCGTGCAATCATCCAGAAAATTATCGCTGTAGGGATAAATCATGCTGTAGCCGAATACCGAAGGAGTTATCTCAACAGGCAATCCCAACATTTGTTGTAATCCATTCATAATCCATACATTGCGCATTCCCTGGTAAATATTTTCCATGGAGAGTTCCGGCGCAAAGGCACGGGCTCTGTAAAAAAAATCGCGCGAAACATCTTTAAATTGCTCAGAAAG
>CAYTDH010000538.1:0-3387 GCA_964436325.1 uncultured Tangfeifania sp. | reverse complement strand
AACCCGGCATTCGTAATTCGTAATTCGTAATTCGTAATTCGTAACTCGTAATTCGTAATTCGTAATTCGTAATTCGTAATTCTTCTATCTATTCGGTTTCGTGGAGTCCGCACTCTTTTCCGGAATTTTTTTCCCACCACCAGCGGCCTGCCCTGAAGTCTTCCCCTGGTTTTATGGCACGGGTGCAGGGTTCACAGCCAATACTAACAAAACCCTTGTCGTGGAGTACATTATACGGAACGTTATTCTCCTTAACATAGGCCTTTACCTTGTCCAGGCTCCAGTCAAGAAGGGGGTTAAATTTCAGAATCGCATTTCCCTCATCCCACACAAAGGCATTAAGATCACTGCGGTTGTCCGACTGTGAGGCACGCAAACCGGTAATCCATATTTCATTCCCCTCCAAAGCCCGTTGCAGCGGAATAACTTTGCGGATATAACAACACTCTTTACGGTTTTCCAGCGATTCGTAAAAGCTAAAAGGTCCCTTCTCATTCAACAGTTTTTCCACTTTATCAGCAGGAGGAAAAAAAACGCGAATAGGCTTACCATAGCGCTCAAGTGTACTTCTGAAAACCTTGTAAGTCTCTTCAAACATACGGCCGGTATCCAGGGTAACAACCTCAATGGGAATATCATTCCGGAAAATAAAATCGGTTATGACCTGATCTTCATAACCAAAACTGGTGGTGAAGATTACTTTCCCGGGATGCTGCCGGTTCAGGTAACTCAACTTTTCAGGAATTGTCTGTTCTGCAATTTGGGTATTGTATTTTTCTGCTAAATTCCGGATTGTCATTCTTTTTTCTTCTTGATTACGACTCAAAAATATAATTTTATTGGATATCTGGTATGCTTCTCCTTCTTTCTCCACAAAAACAATTTGCTATTCCACATACAAGACCAATCCTTTAAGGTATTCCCCCTCGGGATGGTAGATATTAACAGGATGATCAGCTGGCTGAACAAGCTGGTGAAGAATGCGGACATTCCGTCCCGAAATAGCGGCTGCTGAAAAAACAGCTTCACGGAAACGCTCTCTGGAAACCACCTGGGAGCATGAAAAGGTAAACAAGATTCCTCCCCTTCGTATCTGCTCAAAAGCCCGTGTGTTGATGCGTTTATACCCCTGCAGGGCCTGATGAAGGGAATTTCGCCGCTTGGCAAAAGCAGGCGGGTCGAGAATAATCAAATCGTATTTTCCCTGAATATCCTTCAAATACTCAAAAGCATCAGCAGTAAAGGCTTCATGTCGCAAATCACCCGTATAATTCAGCCCCACATTTTCATTGGTCAGTTCAATGGCTTTTGCTGAAGCATCTACAGAATGGACCAGACTTGCTCCACCTTTTAAAGCATAAAGCGAAAATCCGCCGGTGTACCCAAACATATTGAGTACTGAACGACCTCTGGAAAATGCCTGGACCAACTTCCGGTTTTCGCGCTGGTCAATGAAAAAGCCGGTTTTTTGTCCTGTCTCCCAGTCAATTTTGAATTTCAGTCCATTCTCTGTGACTTCAGAAACGGACCTATTACCCAAAAGGTATCCATCCACAGGTTCCAGCCCGGCCCTGACGGGAAGGGTTTTCACACTTTTATCATAAACAGCAGTTAACGAGCTGCCCATGACTTCCTGCAAAGCCTCCACAAGCTGATTGCGGTTTTTGTACATCCCGGCGGAATGCATTTGCATAACCACCGTACCATTGTAATAATCGACTATCAGACCGGGAAACCCATCTCCTTCAGCATGAATCAGCCGGAATACATTGGTTTCACCATCCATTGAAAACCCCAGCGATTTTCGGTAATTCCAGGCATTTCTGACCTTCTGTTTCCAGAATTCATAATCGGGAACAATATCCGTAAAGGAAACAATACGCACGGCAATGGAACCTGTTTGGTAATGCCCCAACCCCAGGAATTCTTCCTTATTGGAATAGACTTTCACCAAATCGCCCTCCTGGAGTGGCCCAAACGTTTTCTTAACCGCTCCTGAAAAAACCCAGGGATGGAAACGTTTCAGGGACTGATCTTTCCCCGATTTCAGGACAATCTTTGAAAAGGTGAAAGGCATAAATCAGTTATTTGAAAAATTCTCGTAAATCTTTAAAGCCACCCAGGCGTCGGTTGCTGCATAAACCCGCTGAGCATCGCTCAACGCACGGGCTTCCCAGTTGGATAATTGCTGCGACTTGGAAATACGAAATCCACAGGTAATGGCCGCAAGTTTCTTCAGACTGAAATTTTGAATTCCCAGCTCTTTGGCGTGGTCTTGCAGCTCAATAAACCCCCGTGGAGTAAAATTCTCCAGGTCACGCAGGCTTTTGATATCGTCGCGAATAGCCACACCAGGCTTGAGGATATTGGGGTCAGACAACAACCGGCGAATGGCAGCAGGCAATCCAATCTTATTCAACCGGAATAGAAATGCCTGCTCTGCCGTGGACAACTGCAACAACGCGACCCGGTTTATTTTTCCCTTTTTAAATGAAGGTCGTGTTTCGGTATCAAAACCAATCACAGGGTGCTTCTCCAGAAAATCGGCCACATAACTAACCTGCTCAGGTTTATCCACAACCATTATATTGCCCTCGAACCACCGTAGTGGGAGGTCGGTCAACTCTTCTTTCGTAATGCTTTCCTTAAATATTTTCTCCATCTTCATCCTTGTTAGTACCCCAGAATTTATCGAGCCATTCCGGACTGCCGGTTCCGGGTTTTATCTCCTGATCATCTGCTGATTCCGAAAAATCAATATCGCTATACACCAACATATGAATAGCCCGCATGACATTCACCAGTCGTTGACCCCAGAAATCTTCGAAATGTGCAACGCAATCCGAAAGGGCATCATTCATTATCTCTTCATCGCCAAGACTGTAGGCATTTAAGAAATCTTTCAGGTCCTGGTAAATATCCATCAGGCTTTCAGCAACACTTGCGGTTACGGTTTCTTCACCAAACTGAATACTGGGGTCAAACACCTCGTAAAAGGAGTCATGCTCACCCAATAACTGCAGCCAACGCTGATGCCAGACATTATAGTCGAGTTCGGTTACAAATTTTTCCAGTTGCTCGTTCAGCATCTTTTCGGTTGGGGGCAGTAAAGAAGCTTTCAGATAGAGAAGAGGCAGAATTTTCTGCAATTTCCTTAAGCTGGTCTCCACACGATTCTCGTGAACCCGCTCAATGGCTCCACAAAATTCATTGGCAACGGTCACAAATTCAACAACATTTTTGGAATAGACGACCGGATTTAAATTGGAATCACTCATACAATGCGATTGTTAAATCGTTGCAAAAGTAACAAAGATTTTTAAGAGTGGGTTTATTCACTGTTTACTTCCCGTTCCATTCGAGTTTTCCATCCACCCGGAGGCGAAT
>CAYTDH010000537.1:0-3389 GCA_964436325.1 uncultured Tangfeifania sp. | reverse complement strand
AAGGTGGAAGAGCTGAACATCATCATCGAAAAATGGCGGAAGCTCAACGAAGCCAAAAAGAACCTCACCGGGTTCAAACTCGGCAACGACGGGTTAAGCTCCACCATCACGCTGAAAGATGCTGCTGGTCGTGAGTTTAAAACCAGCCATAATCTGGTAGTAACCACCGTACTCGAAACCCTGCAGCAGGTACTCGATGAAAAAATCATCGAAGTAGAAGCCCAAATCGACTTTGCAGGTTAATCTCAAAAAAAGGGTTCGCTGTGGCGGATCCTTTTTTTGGTCGTTAATATCTATCCTTCCTTTCATTTCCTGCCAAACTATTTTCACACAAAAAAAGAATAAATGTTTAAATATACTCCGTCATATCCTCAACCCCGTTACCAGGAAGATTAACCTCAGTCGTTCGATATCGGTTACACTAAACTCTCCTCCGGTGAATACATAACCGTCCGGTATGTGTGCCTGAGCAAAAAAATTGTTGAAATTGGCAAAATCTTCGACATACCTGTTATCGACCATATCATTTTTACCAGTGAATCGTATTTGTCAATGGCAGATGAAGGATTGATGTGATTTTAATGTCAATTTTACCTTCTTTTTTTTAAGAATAATCGTCTTGATATACCATAAATTTTGATTAATTTTGAAATGATAAGTAGCGATATCTGGAGAGACTAAATCGAGACCTGTTGATTTATGTGCGTTAAGATATATTGATTATCAGCTGGTTGTAAAAATGGAGATGACCCGGCTGAGTCACCACATCAGAGCTTCTGCCTTCGCAGGAGCTTTTTTGTTGCTAAAAATTTCCAAAACCTGGTTATTGGAAAAGGAAAATGGTTTTGAAGGATTGCTCAAAGTGGGTGATTTGCTGTGTTTCGAAGTCGAAGCAGTTCAAACGCCACCAATAATTTTCAAACCGCCAGCATTTGGTCTTTGTCTTCGCAAAGCGATAAAATCGCATTTTTGCTCAGACTATTGATGTTGTCTTTTTTATGACTATATCGTTCGATGATGTTTCCGTAGTATTTATCGAGATCGTCGTTGGTTCCGAACCACATAAATCCCCGCCGGTCCCGAACGATGGCATTTACCGTGCTTTGCGACAGTCCTTCGCCGGTGGTAATGATAATTGTAGTGATATTTATTCTTTAATTACCCTTAGAAATAATTCTTTTTTTTTGGTCCCGGGACTTATGCCGCTATTTCAATTCCCGATTTTTTTATCTCAACAACAAATGGATTTCCTGAATTAAAATCTTCAAGAGATATTGGATGTGGTTCTATTCTTGAATCAACCTCTGCGGCTAACAACATAAGCTGGACCTGAATGTCAAATCGCAGCGAGTCGTCCAGATTTTTGAAAATCAAAGCTATATCAATATCACTTTCATCAGTTGATTTTCCTTTTGCGTAGGAACCGAATAAATATACCTGTTCAATATCAGAATACTTATTTTTTATTAACTCAAGGTATTTGGCTATTGAATTATCAATGTTTTTATCCATATTCTCAGGTCTTTTAATGTTTTCATCCACTCGGCAGAATATTCAGGTGTACACTGCTTCTTAAAGCTCATTTTGTAGTCATCGTACCTTGCGTTGATGTTGAATGCCGTAATTGTCACAAGCTGTTTCTTTTTATCATCGGTTAACTCTATTCCGGTTTTTTCGGCTAATCTCAACAGGTTATGAATAAATGGCGGGTAATCCGATTTTACCTTAACAAAATAGGCTTTAAGTAGTTTTTCAATCATTAAATGACCGATGAATAATGCCCAGCTAAATCTTTTGGAATTGTACATTGCAACCATTGTCTCAAAGTCGTCATCTGAGCTATCAATCCAGTAATGAATCAATTTATCGGTATTTAAATTCTTGTCAGTCATCAATTCAAAAGTACAAAAATATGTATTAATTACCCTCAACAATCAATATTTGATCATAACTAAATGCAATATGCTGCTCTTGCATATTCATTTAGCCGACCATTTAAAACCACTTTGCCATTTTAGTTCCAGCTTACGAACAACTTTTTCAAACTCAGGAACAAGCACTATGGCCTGTTCTATCCCGATAAAAATCGGGATAAAACCCGATTTCTTTCTCATAATTAGAATTTTTTGGTGAATAATTTCTAAGTATAGAGAGAATCGGGTACTTTTGAAATAGCTACCCGTGAAGGCGGGTTTAGTTCAACAAAGTACATATTGCAGGGCGGGTTTCGGTGGTAAGCCAATTGCGGATTCTCGCATCGCAGTTCTGTGTCCGCCAGGCGGACACGGAACGCCTGCCTGCCGGCAGGCAGGCTCTCCGAAATCCGCCCCGACAACATGTACCAACCGTGGTTCGAGACATTATTCGAAAATTATGGTAAATTAACAGGTCAATTAAACATTTGCATTTTAGGTCTCATTCCAGAATAGCACGTGTTGCAAACCATATAGATAATACGTATTTTTGTCAAAAAAAATATGAACACCAAATTAACGTTGACAATAGAAAAAGAGGTTATTGAAATTGCAAAAGAATACGCCAAAGAAAAAGGACTAAGTCTTTCTGAAATGGTTGAAAATTACTTTAAGTTGATAACCGTGAACAGGAGGAAAATCAAACCAAAGCAGATCTCTGCTAAAGTTAGAAAACTAAGAGGGATAATCAATACCAATGAAAACTTTGACTATAAACAAATTTTAACCGAAGAACTATCAAAAAAATATGGCGTTTAAACTGTTTATAGATTCAGATGTAGTCATTGACTTTTTCACCGACAGGGAACCACATGCAAATCCGGCAAGTGAGCTTTTTGATCTCAGAGAAAAGGGCAAGGTTATATTGTTTTTATCCGCCCTGAGTATCAACAATGTTTACTATATCGTAAGAAAGTTTTTGGGACATAAAAAAGCACTTGAAGTAATAGAAACGCTAACTGAGATGACTGAAATTGTCGGAACAACGAAGAAAGAAGTGATACAAGCTCTAAAAAATGACTTCAAAGACTTTGAAGACTCCGTTCAATATTCTTCAGCATTGACTATTAGTGGATTAGATGCCATTATTACACGAAATATAAAAGATTACAGAAATTCAGAAATAGCAGTTATGACACCACTGAATTTTTTGAAAATAAAAGAAATTGACGAGAGCAAAACTTAACTTACATTGCAGGGAAAATCGCTCAACTTCCTGATATCAGGAAGTATCATTTTTAAAAATTTCAGCAGGTAGGACTACGGATTTTTTTCTGTAGAATGGAGTATATTTAAAATTCAGTATGTCATAAATCTTTTTTGTCTCCCTGGTGGGCTCAGTAAACTTTCGTACTGATATCGCCTGGTTTTCAATGTTTGTGAGGCTGGTGGTTACACATTTTTGAGTACTCATCT
>CAYTDH010000536.1:0-3389 GCA_964436325.1 uncultured Tangfeifania sp. | reverse complement strand
AACTTTTCTCTTCCTGAAATCCCATTCATGCGTTCCGGCTTTGGCCTGGGGACCGACCTGATAAAACAATACCACAATCTGGAAACCGATGAAGAATTTGAGCAGGTAAAGGATACGTATTACCAAAACTTCAAAAATTATAAAATATCGCCGTATGGTATATATCCGGTAAAATACACGGTAAAAGGCGTTCGCTGGAGTGGAGGCACTTTCGATCCCCACACGGTTTACGATGGGAGATATTCCTATCAAATTACCGGTCAGCGTGAAGGAAGGTTTACGGAATTGATTGAAATCGATCCTGAACATCCCTACCTGTTAAAATGGCAGGCCAGAACACTTGAGAAAAATCAAAAATACACGGTAACCGTTAAATGTTATGACGAGGATAAAAATCCCATTTACTGGTCGCTGAAGTGGATTGTTTACGAAGGCAGCGAAGACTGGAGGCAGGATACGTTATTTATCGGCACGGAAGGGTTCTTCACTTTCGAGGATTTGCCCGACTACCGCCCCTTCCCCGATAATGCAAGATTTGCCGGCGTTCAACTTTATCCGTACCTGCCGGGAACCAGCGGTTCGCACGGAACCGTTTGGTTTGACGATTTTCAGTTTATAGACCTCACATCCGGAAATAATCTTTTGCCCCACGGAGATTTTGAACAGAACATAAATGAACTGGAAATGGAGCTCGATTTTTCAGAATTCGGCATAGTTGCCCGAAAATACCTGGACGGATTGGGTTTTACGGGTTTTCGTACGAGTTTTTCGGGGTTACGGTCAGGGCCTTATGTTGGTAAAAAAACAGGCTGGTTTTACGGATTCATTAACGGAACTCCTGAATATGAAAAACTTACCGGTCTCTACTTTAAAGGTTTTCAGGATCACCTCGAAGCCAATGGATGGCTGGGAAAAGAATACTTTTACTGGGTGGATGAGCCGAAGCACGAAGAATATGATTTTGTTCGCGAAGGGATGCAGACAATACACAGGGGCGGGCCAAAGCTAACCCGCTTTATTACCGAGAACAACCCAGGTCCGGAAATCATGGATGTTACGGAAATCGGTTGTCCTGTGTTTTATAAAGTCGATCCCGAAAAGGTGAAAGAATGGAGCGAAAACGGACGACAGTTCTGGTCGTATCTTATGTGCTGGCCAAAGGAGCCGCACGTGAATCTCTTTATCGATTCCGATGCCATCAATATGCGTATGTGGATTTGGATGTCTTATAAATATAATCTGACCGGCATTTTGGTATGGAAGACAAACCACTGGAACGGTGCGCGGGGAGCTGCTCCGGCAGGCGTGTTGCAAAACATCTGGGAAGATCCGATGACGTATAAATCGGGCCACGGAACACCTTACGGCTCGGCGCCTGAATTCGGTAACGGCGACGGAATGTTTTTCTATCCGCCCAACCGCCATCCGAACAACGATAAAACCAAATACCTCACCGGGCCTGTTCCCTCGCTGAGGCTCGAAATTCTTCGCGAAGGACTCGACGACTATGACTACATGAGGATGCTGGAAAACTGCATAAAAGAAGCGAAGCCCGGGCAAAAGAGTTTGGTGTTGAAAGCAGAAAAGATATTGGATTTCGGTTCTGAAGTGTTTGAAAACGATACGGAATATACCAAAGACCCCAAGGTATTGATGAAATACCGGGAACAAATGGGTAATTTACTGGAACAGTTTTATAAACGTTAATAGAATAGACCAATGAGCCAAAAAATTTATTTTTCCACCATTTTCCTTTTTTTATTACTCTCAATTCATTCCCGGGGACAGGGCGATGGTTTTATCACCAAAGATGGAAATCGTATGTTTCCCATTGGGTATTATCATCTGCCGAAGGACGATCAAAAGCTCCGGGAAGTGGCGGATGCAGGCTTCAATATTATAAGATGCTCTGCAAAAGATGATCTGGATCGTGCCCAATCAGCCGGTTTGATGGGATGGCTGCCTTTAAGCTTACATAATGGCGCAACCGATAAGTTTAAAAAAAAGGTGGATGCATTGGTTAACCATCCTGCACTGGCTTTATGGGAAGGACCAGATGAAGTGGTGTGGTGGTTTACAGGTAACTGGGATCTGCATTATAAACAGAAAATTCATGATAAACCGGAGACGTGGTGGAAGCAGGACAAAGATGCAATTGATTATGCAAATGAGCGATCAGCCAATTATATGCCCAATATTAATTCTGCTGTTTCATATATACGGAGTGTCGATACGCTTAACCGGCAGATTTGGATAAACGAGGCAGCAGCAAGCGACACTAAATATATACGGCAATACCTGGATAATATCGATATAACAGGTTGCGATAAATATCCCATCATGCAATTAAGCGAATCTGATCCCTTTGAAGAAAGTCACCTGTATTCTAATGGTAAATACGTCATCAAGCCGCAACCTTCACCCAAAAACGGGAACGTACGTAAAAATGTAGATGATATAAAATTTTATACACGGCGTTTTATGGAAGTGGGGAGAGGCAAACCGGTTTATATGGTATTACAGGCTTTTTCCTGGCCGGAATTGGGAGGAGATTATTGGAGCAACCTGCTTCCGGTATATCCCTCCTTTAACGAATCACGCTATATGGCATATATTGCTATCGCAACCGGTGCAAAAGGTATTTATTACTGGGGAGGAAATTATACAAAGTCGGAAGAGTTCATTCAGTCGATATATGCCGTAACCAGTGAACTATCTGCCTTACAGCCTTTTCTTGTTTCTCCGGAAGAAAATCACGTAACTATTAGAGGAATTAAGACGCTACCTGATGAAGAAAGCGAATTTTCCGGTATTGCCAGAAGGTATGGACGGGATTGGTTGATTGTCGTAATTAACGAAACGGACGAATACCCAATGAGTGTCGTTGTAGAAAATTTGAAGCATTTAAACGGGATGAAATTCTACGAGTTATATGGGGAAAACGAGTTTTCCGTTTCAAATGAAGAAATGGTTTTGCGCATGAAACCGCGTGAGATAAAATTATTGGCAACCAGCAAAAGGTGGAAAACAAAGCGAATGACGGGAAGGGATTATGCCGGACGTTAAGATGGATTTAAAAGAAAAAATATAATTGAATTTATGCTTTTTGTAAGATTATTTTTTTTGACGACTTTGATTGCAGGTGTTCTTCACGGGAACGCCGAAAAATTGCTTTTAAAAACAGATTCCCATAGTAAAATATGGTGGGCCGGAAGCACGTACAAAATTATGCAAAATGATCCGGTCCCTTCTCAAAAAGGAAAAATAGTTATCCGTTCAGCAAAAAACGAAACGGAAAGTTTTCAGCTTGTTTTGACTCCGTCCGGGGAACTGAAAGATATTTCGGTAAATATATCCGATTTTGAAAAAACAGAGGGGGCGATCATTTC
>CAYTDH010000535.1:2305-3396 GCA_964436325.1 uncultured Tangfeifania sp. | reverse complement strand
TACCTTTTACTCCTCCGCACTCCAGATACTTCCACAATCTTACATTAAAATACTTACTGAAAGGGTGATACCTTGCCATTGCCTTTATAACATCTCCCCGTGTTGATACTCTTCTGCCTTCTTTTATTTTATCCTCAAAAGTATGTCTTGAGTTTTTAAAATCCTCAAGCATGTGTTTTATCGCCTTTTCAGAACCGGATCTTGCAATATTCTCAATGTCATCTGAAAAATACGGTCTTACATCTTCTCCAAGCTCTTCATTCTTTAAGTGATACCCCGCTTCCATTACAGCCCGGCAATCAAAAGTCCTAAATCTATTTTCCTTCTTTTTCCACCAACCCTCCTCTTTATAAGTATTAATAACTCTATCTATCCGTTTTCTTCTCCTTTTTTCAGCCTCAATACTAGGATAGGGTGACCTTCTTTTACAGTATCTGGTTTTTCTTATATCCCCTCCTTCATCATATCTATGAATTAGCTCATCCACAGCATTTTTAACACCTGCACGTGCAAACACCCAGGGTTTTATCCCAAATTGCCCATCAAGCAAAGAGTGTATTTCCCGCCTTGCCTCTGTACTACACTGGGATACCAATTCATCAAAATCATACTTAAATTTATGCCTATAAAATTCAAGACTGCTGTCATTTTTTGTAATACAGTATTTCTTAAACAGTTCAGTCTCAAAAACCTCTTTATTTTTAACTGTTAATCCAGGATTATTAACAAATATTGCAGTATATGCTACATGTCTTCTTAACTCCTCTGCTTCCTCTTTATATCTGGAATATACCTCATCAGTAGTATCATAAATCCCGTATTCCGGGTTTACTACAAGATTCTCCATATTCAAACTCTGATACATCCGCTTCTCATAATCTGTTAATTCACATAATGAGTATGCCCTTACGAAATCATCAAAATCCAATTCCGGTGCTAACTTCATTAAAACCCGTTTAATACGGTCAGATCTTGTCTTAATATAGTCGTAGGGAACGTCTTTAACTATTTCAGATAATATATGCCTTTCTTTGTTGTATACTTCGGTCATATCTAACGCTAAATCTAGTACTTTATAATCATAAGCAGCC
>CAYTDH010000535.1:0-2295 GCA_964436325.1 uncultured Tangfeifania sp. | reverse complement strand
CATCTGGTTATATGATTTTCACTTACACATGATTTATAATCGTAATATTTAAAATCCTTATAAAGTATATAGAAACATGATACAGAATCTTTTACAAATCCATCAATTTTTAATGTTTTTGCCCAATATTCCTTGGATTTATTAGACAATAATTTTAAATATTTTTCACATCTTTGATATCTTAGGCATTCTTTATACTTTTCTTCTTTTTTCCATTTTTTTATATCTTTAATAACATAATCCATCCTGTTCTTTGAAAATGATAGTACTTTTGTACTGTCTTCAATAAACATTACATATCCGCATGCAGGGTTGTTAAGATATTGTTTATAGCGACGAATAAGTATATCCCTTGACTCATAAAATATACTTGCTGCAGAATCCGCAGGACTCTTGGAATACACCATTGCTGAAAAAAACAATATAGTAATTGCTAACAATCTAAATCTCTTCATAAAAACCTCTTGCACAAGAATCAAAGATTACAGCTCTAATTCCAGCAAAGATTCAGGAATAATTTTCTTTCCTGAGGATGGTTTGATCACAATAAGCTAAAATACAAAATTAGAACAACCATATCTCCCAAGTAATTCCCTCTGTTTTTTTGTTAAGCATGAGGCTTCTATTATATAATCAGCAAAATTTTCTTTTTCATAATCTACATTCCACTCCTTTTTAAAAAATTCAGCAAGGCTTTCAAGATAGTCATTGTTATTCTTGAACCTACAGCACTCACACTTATCCATTATTTTATCCCGATGAGACTTTATATCTTCTATGTTCTCCATCTTTCCTGATACACCTCCACACTCCAAATAATCCCAAAGTCTGACATTAAAAAACTTACTAAAAGGGTGATGCCTTGCCATTGCCTCTATCACATATACTCTCGTTGATTCCTTTCTTCCATCTAAGCGTATGTCATTGTATGTCTGCCGTATATTCTTAAAATCCTCTAACATATGCCTTATCGCTTTCTCTGATCCTGACATTGCTATATCTTTAATATCGGCCCGGGAGTATGGTCTGGTACCCTCTTTAAGTTTATCGTTTTTCAGATGTAGCTTCATTCCATATATATCATTATCATGAGCACAAATCCTTTTATCCTTCCACCATTCATCTATCTTTAAAAGGTTTTTTATTTTATTTATTTGCTTTGAAAGATATCTTGCTTTTCTGCTATCAGGTTCTACAGTAGCTCTTTTAAATAAATTTTCAAGGTGTATACCACTATCATAGCGGCGTATCAACTCTTCTTCAGCGCTTTTCAGACCTGCACGTACAAATACCCAGATATCTAACTTGAAGTCATATGATTCCAGGAAAGAGAATACTTCCCCTCTTACCCTTTCACTACAACGTTGAAGCAAGTCTCCTAAATTATATTCAAAATCGTAACGATTATTAAAATTAAGCTCTGAATACCCCTTAACATCCCTGTTCTTAACAACACAGTAGTCTTGGAAGAGATCAGTTTCTGAAAATTTTTTATTGTAATCCTTTATCTCTGGATTACTTTCAAAAATAGTTAGATAAAGTATTTCCCTTCTTAGCCTCTCTGATTTTGATTTAAATTTATGATAGATTTCAGATGTTGTATCATGAAAACCGTATTCCGGGTTTATAAGCAGACTCTCAGGTCTAAGACACTGAATCCACCTCTTTTCATCCTCGGTCATTTCGCATAATGAATAAGCTCTTATAAATGAACTAGTCTCTTTTGCTAATTTGACTAAGAGTGGTTTTATACTTTTTGATCTTTTTTTAATATAATCATAAGACATGTGTTTTAATAGATATCTGCTAACTACCTTTTCGATGTCATAAACTACGCCTCTATTCCATTTTATAGCTGTATCTACTTTATCACAATAAGGATTTGACATTGATAGTAAAAGATCAAATGTCTCATGATTAATATCTACCCATCGTTTGGTCAAGTCTTTGCCTACACAGGAACCATTTCTATCTTTAATTGTTTTATATGTGCTGAAAACGATATCAAAGCATGAGATAGAATCCACATATTGCGGGTCAACTACTGTTTTAAGCCAATACTCCTTTGGTTTATTTGTCAAAAATCCTATACGTTTTTTGCAATACTCTATATTATTCTTTTCTAACCGACCAAGAGTTCTCTCCTTTTCCCATATATCTGCATCCTTTATCTCATAATATGGCTTTTTATCTTTAAATAACATCACTTTGTTTCCATTATCAATATAGACGACATCTTGTGATTTAATATTATTAATACGTGTCTCAAAAAGTTTAATAAGCCTATCTCTTGAT
>CAYTDH010000534.1:0-3402 GCA_964436325.1 uncultured Tangfeifania sp. | reverse complement strand
CCTATGCACAAAAAAGAGGTCTGACCGTTTCCGGCATTGTTGAAAACTACCTGCAGAATCTGATAAAACTGGAAAGGCACAAAGGGGAAAAGGATTATAATTTACCATGTGAATTGGATTTATTGCTTGAGGGTATAGAAGTAAGCGAGGATTTGCAAAAAAAAGATTACAAAACCTTAAGAGACGAAATGTATGCCAGTCGTGCCGAATAAAATTATAAGGGTTTTACTCGATGTGAATGTTTGTATCGATATTATTGTAAATCGCTCGCTTTCGCCCGAAAACAAAAGGGAGTTGTTTGCTGTGTTTATTCAAAATAAAAGTGAAGTTTTTGTGCCGGCATTTTCCATCGATACTGTTTTTTACATCCTGAACAGCACCATGAAAATTGATAAACAAGTAGCCAAAAATGCGATTCAAAAGCTTCTGAAATATACAAAATTGTTACATACCTCCGATGAAGCAATCCACAAGGCATTTGTTTCCAATTTTTCTGATTTTGAAGATGCCCTGATAAATTCACTGGCAGAAACCAACAAAATGGATGTAATTCTTACCAATAATACCTCCGATTTCGTCCATTCCGAATTGCCTGTATATCGTCCGGTTGATTTTATTGCACTCTTCAGATAATTCAAATGTCCAAAATAATACCGCAAAGTTATGAAAACACAACTTTTTGCACCTGATATCGATAGTATCATCGACCACATCAAACGGGAAATTTATCGTGAATTGTCAAATTGTCAAATCAGGGAACCGGCTTTGTAACCAGACTTAATCATGGTTTGTCCCTTTTGCAAATGAACCATATAAATATGCTCTTTCAATGTTATATTTCTTCATTAAGTTTGATACATATCTTTTAGCAATCCTGCCGATGATTTTTTTTACCTCCCGCTGGCCGAGGTGTGCCATGATTAAAGGCAAGCGTTCTTAACATAGCTGTTCCCGTGCTTGGTTTTAATTATTCATTTTTTTTAACCCCTTCCAGTTCGTTGAATCTTTGAACTCTGACTTTTTACTGGATAAAAACCGCAAACTTTTAAAAAGTAAAGGTGAAAAACATTTTTAAGTTTTAAAAAGTAAAGGTAGATATTTCCTGCTGCCCCTCTTTTGATGGCAGCGGAAACGATGGGTTAGTCCGCCTGGCCGTTCCATCGGGATTCCCCGGACAATTCCTTCTGTAGAAAAAAGTTCTCAATGGCGTAAAATGGAAGGGATATGACGGGATTGCCCTTTTGAAATGGTGCCTGGGATATTTTAAGTGCCTTTTTTGTCTGATGCTTAGCAATAAACATGTGCAGGCTTTTCATTCGTCCTGTTGGTCCGGATTTAACTTCAATTGGAATTATTTGGCCATCTTTTTCAATCAGGTAATCAATTTCTGCCGTACTGCTTTTTGCCCTTCGGCCCCAATAAAAGATTTCAGCTTTGGTATAAGGAGATTGGTACGCAATCAATTCCTGTCCGACGAACTGCTCTGCAACAGCGCCTTTGAAAATTGCATTGAAATCTTTCTCTTTTGCCGTTTGGGAATACACTCCGCTAACGGCGTGAAACAAGCCAATGTCAAGAAAAATAATTTTGAAAATGGATTCATGAACATGAGAAGAAAGCGGAAGTCCTGAGCCGCTTGTTTGCCTTACCCGTGTTAAAATTCCTGCAGTTTCCAAAAGCTCAAGCGCTTCTTTAATTTTTTCTGATTTCACACCCCTGTCAACATGAGCGAAAATGAATTTCTGACCAGTCATTCCCGGAACTGAACGGAACACTTTTTTTAGAAGCGTATGTGACGAAACTTTTGAATATTTTGCAAAATCATCGATGTATGTATCGATGATAGATCGTTGGATTCTCTGGCATTTGATAATATCACGACTGGTAATGTACTCGTTTATTACTCCGGGCATTCCCCCGAGGATATAATATTTTCGGACTGTTTCATTTAGCTTATCATGGATTTCTTTAGGTATTTTGGCAAGATTTGAAAAATTCAGAAGGTATTTTCTAAGTGCCGACTCGCCCAGTGCATCAAGAAATTCACCAAAATTCATGGGATATAAATACAAGTATTGCACCCGTCCTACAGGCATTTTGAAATTTTCACTTTTCAGAGCAAACTCAAGAAGTGATCCTGCTCCAATGATATGTAGCCCGGGCATCTCCTCGTAAAAATAGCGCAGTGAAACAATTGCTTCCGGACATTCCTGTATTTCATCCAGAAATAAAAGGGTTTTTCCAGTTTCCGGTTTTTTCGTTGTGAATAAAATGATTTTCTCTGTAACTTCCAATGGATCGAAAGTGTTGAAAATGGCTTTATATTCCGGGTTTCGCTCAAAATTAATATAAATAATATCATCGAATTCCTCTTTCCCAAATTGTTGTACAATAAACGTTTTTCCGGTTTGTCTTGCACCCCGCAGCAATAATGGACTTCTCCTGTTTAATTCTTTCCACTCCTTAAGTGACTGATATATATCTCTATTCATAAATTTCGTGATATAATGAAAGGATAAATATAACAATTTAAGGACAAAAAGAAAGGTTTAAAAAGCGTAAAATGTGATAAAATACAAGGATAATTTTTACATAAAACCTCTAATGCCTTTTTCTTTATTTTCAATTGATCCTATTTCTGGATATTCCGATAAAACATCTAAAAAATCGTAAACTTTTTTACAAAATTCTTCGCTACTCGTTCACCCCATTCTGTCAATAAATAGCCAAGAATTTGTTCAAATTTTTTATCAGCTCTTTTAGACCACCTTATTTATGAAGCATAAACTTCCAATGTTTACTACCCCAACCACAAGTTCAGTGTAATAACTCCTGATAACTTTCATGAATTCTTGATTAAAGAGTAAAGACGGTTGGCTTATCAACATTGTTGAAAAAAATTCATAAAAGCTCCCTGTTTTTTGTGAATGCAGTAACGCAAAAACCTTAATATTATCCATTCATTTTTTTGAAAACTCGAATTCAGGTTCACTTAAAATAAATTTACGATGCAAATAAAAAAGGTCGTTTCCGCACAAAAAAAGAAGTTGCAAACCATACTCAGCCCGCAGGAACAAACGTTGGGCGAAATCATTTTCAATAACGGTCAGTGTCAGGTGCTGGCACAGTCGGCATCGCGCTTTGAGTTGATTGTGGCCGATGAATGGGAAAATGAAATCGATGAATACTCCCTCCATATTGAATGGCCGGAGGAAGAATCTGATGAACCAGAATCCGGCGCAATTTTTCCACATTGTGGCAACGACCCGGTTGAATGGAACAAGTACGCATATGCCTGTCTCTTGCAGGTGGAAATCGAAACACAACTGCTTAACCCAAAAGAACATCTGGAGCATAAAAAATATTCCCGGCAGGGAATGATTAAGCGGGTGCTGACGGAGC
>CAYTDH010000533.1:0-3404 GCA_964436325.1 uncultured Tangfeifania sp. | reverse complement strand
AAGATAAAATAGGAAGAATGGATACTGTTAACTCAAACGTTAAGCTTATGAATCATAATCGATATATTTTCTTTAATTTTCTTTTATTTGTCTAATTTTGTAATATTCAATTAATCAGTATATTGGGTAATTTTTTTATAATGTTTAATTTGCTTGTTTTGGATTAAATCACTTAATTTGTGTGCAAATTGTGTGCAAATTTAATTTGCACACAAAACACTTGAAGGGCTATGTTTAATTATGCAAATAATGGCATCACAATCTCCTCAATCCTTGACCAACGCAGGGAATTGAAAGAAGGAACGTTTCCTGTAAAGATAAGAGTTACTTTTAAAAGAGAACGAAAATATTACTCAACCGGGAAGAACTTGAGTACTGAAGAGTGGGAAACACTATTAGATACCAAAAGCAAAAAACAGATTTCTGTTCGAACGGACATTCAATTTTCTTTTGAAAAGGTAAAAAATGCCGTTATCCAGCTAGAGCGTGATGATAATTTCTCATTTACGGCCTTAAATAACTATTTAGGACAAAGCTCTGGAGACAATACACTTGGAACAGCCTTTCAGGCAAAAATTGAGTCGCTTTTATGCGAAAACAGAATTGGCTCATATAACTACTATAACTATACCTTAAAGACTATTGAGGAATTTGCAGGGAAAAATATTCCGATTGAATATGTAACCGTGACCTGGTTGAAGAAATTTGAAAAACATTTACTTGAAACAGGAAGGAACTACACCACCATAGGGATGAGATGCCGGGCTATCCGTTCAATTATGAATGACGCTTTGACCTCGGGCATTATCAAAGAGAAACAATATCCTTTTGGGCGGGGTAAATATAAAATTCCGACAGGTCATGGAAGAAAGCTGGCATTGACTTTGCAACAAATAAAAACGCTTGTAACCTATTCGGATGGAAGTGAAGCCACCGAACACTACCGGGATTTATGGTTTTTCTCCTATCTCTGTAACGGAATCAATTTTGCGGACCTTGTTACTTTAAAATATGGCAATATCCAAAGTGGCGAGATATATTTCACGCGGGCTAAAACGATCAATACTTCGAGGGTGAAAAAAGAAGTTTGTGCAATTATTACACCTGAAATGCAAGCGATTATGGATAGGTGGGGAAATGCTGACAAAAGTCCAGATTCTTACATTTTTGGTTTTCTTGATGGCGAAGAAACTCCTATACAAGTAAACAAGAGGGTTAGAGATGTAATCAGTAACTGTAACAGGCGACTTCGGAAAATTGGAAAAGCAATAGGTATCGAAGGACTCAGTACCTATACCGCCAGGCATTCATACGCAACTGTTCTCAAACGGTCTGGTATCAATATCGCTTATATCTCTGAGAGTTTAGGTCATAAGGATATGAAGACGACAGAAAACTATCTGGCCTCCTTTGAAAAAGAAGAACGAATGAAAAATGCAAGTTTCCTTACAAGTTTTGACACGTAAACTATTTTCAATTTTGTATTTTTATAGACTCAAATAAAACTGCATGGCAATACACATTAATATTGAAAAGTTGATTTCAGGGAAAATCGTTGAAGGTGAGCGAATAGAGTACAAAAAAGGTTGGAATCCGGCGGCGATTTATCGGACAATTTGCGCCTTTGCCAATGATTTTGAAAATATTGGTGGAGGTTATATCATTGTTGGTGCAGAAGAAGAAAAGGGAAGGGCAAAAAGACCTGTGGCCGGTATTGCTGTCGATGAACTAGATGCTATACAAAAAAAGATGGTCGAATATAACAAATTGATAAACCCTCATTACGATCCTAAAATCAGCATTGAAACAATTGATGGTGCTTCAATTCTGGTCATATGGGTTCCGGGAGGAAATCAGCGGCCGTACGAAGTTCCCGAAGATGTAACTGTAAAGAAAAATAAAAAATACCGGTACTACATTCGAAGATATGCAAGTACAGTCCAGGCAGACAAAGACGAACGCGACGAATTGATAAGCCTCACCCGTCAAACACCGTTCGACGACAGGATTAATACGCAGGCAAGTGTTGAAGATATATCGCCGTTGTTGGTAAGAGAATATTTACAGAATGTGAACAGCTCTCTGGCAGACCAAATTGAAATCACCCCCATTAATGAGATTTACAGGGCAATGGATTTGATAAGCGGCCCCAGCGAATTGCTTTATCCAAAAAATATTGCCTTGATGATGTTTAATTACCGGCCGGAGAAATTTTTCCCCTATTCTCGAATAGAAATTGTTGAATTTCCCAATGGCTTGGGCGATCCTGTATTTTATGAGAAACCCGCAATAACGGGCCCGGTTTATGTGCAGATACAAAAAGCACTGGCCCAATTGGAAAGTATTGTATTAAAAGAACGAATCCATAAATTGCCTGACCGGGCAGAAGCCCAAAGGGTCTGGAATTACCCGTTCCGTGCTTTAGAGGAAAGTGTTGTGAATGCCCTATATCACAGGAATTGGGAAATCAGGGAACCAGTTGAAATACGGATTTTACCGGATTGTATTGAGATCGTCAACCAGGGAGGCCCTGACCGAAGTGCCAAAATGGAGGAGATACAAAAAGGGCTTATTCATAACCGGAGATATCGGAACCGGAGGATTGGCGATTTTCTGAAAGAATTGGACATGACTGAAGGCAGGGGAACCGGAATCCCAATTATCCGCAGGGAAATGGAGAAGAACGGCTCGCCCGACCCTCGCTTTGAAACCGACGAGAATTACAGTTACTTCATAACAACACTTCCAATTCATCCTGCTTTCTTCTTAGAAGATGAAATAAGCGAGGATGTAAAGAAAGGGATACAAAATTCTGATAATCAGAAATATAATATCTTAAAGCTTATTCGGGAGGGTGTAAGTGAGGGTGTAAGTAAGGGTGTAAATGAAAATGTCTATGACATCATAAACATTCTTACGAAAGTAGCAGGTTTAAATGCAGTAGAGATTGCATCCCGGACAAAAAGAGGACTTTCTACCATTGAACGATACCTAAGTATGCTGCGAAAAAAAGAAATCATTGAATTTAGGGGAGCACCTAAAACAGGAGGTTATTATCTGACTAAAAAAGCAAAAGATAAACTGAAATAGTCATGCCCCGTCGTAAGCAATACAAAATGCCAGCCAGGCAAACGGCAATTTATAAAGCTATTGTCTCAGAACTTCAGAAGAATCCTGAACTGGCTGATTACGATATGGAAACCATAGAAATATCGGTTAAAAAGAAAATTGTTCCCCGTATCCGAAATATAGACAAAGCAATAGATAACCTGAAAAGGTATATTGTTGTGAACAACGAATTTATCCATATCGTCAATGGTGAGGCGATAGTATCGAAAAAGGATATTGCCAAAATGATGAAAATTTCGCGGCCAACCCTTGATAAATGGATAAGGGACGGATTT
>CAYTDH010000532.1:0-3406 GCA_964436325.1 uncultured Tangfeifania sp. | reverse complement strand
CCTCTTTTTTTTGTTTTCACACATTCGTGATAAAGAAGCTGGCTTTGAAACGACCCGGAATCCGACGCCAGCATAGTGTCTTCTTTATCATTATAAGGAGCCAGGAATTGAACCCATGCATCCACAATTTCCTGATTCCGGTTGGGATCGGGATGAATAAGGTTCGCCCAGTGCATGCCGCAAGTGGGACCGGTTAATTGTCCTGTTGGAGGCACACCAATCACATTCCAGTTCAATAAATCTTTTCCGCGGTCAATGGTCAGCACATCCGAATCGAACCCAAAGTATTCGTGACCGACTGCCAGGGCATTGTACATTTGATGAAAAAGGGTATTGATATATTTAATTCCGCGGCGACTGAGGATTTCCGCCATACTTACATCATGCCCCTGTGTAACGCCAAAACCATGATTGAACGCAGTGGGCACAAAAGAAGTGGGAAAAGGTCCGAGCCGGTGTTGCTGCATTATCTTTTCAAAAAAATCGAGATGTTTTTCCACCTGTTCGCGAGGACGCATCCTGCCGTTAACGTCGGCCCATTCAGCGCGGGTAAATTTGCCGTTTGTCCAGTATTCATGCCCGACGCCATGTAATGTAAGTTCGATGTGCCGTTTGTTTTCGCGGATAATACCGGCAGCCTCTTCCATCCAAGGCCCCACCCACTTGCTGTTGTCCCAGTCTTTTCCCATCCAGGTTGCCGTGGGTAGTTTGCGCAGGATATTCTTTTTGTCCCATTCGCACATCACCATCGCCGCCTGTGGCCGGATGCCGAGCGCTTTTCCCAGTTCCGCAACAGCGGTATAATCGGCAGGAACATGATTCCGGTTAATGCCTGTGCGGAAGGGTTCCTGCTGTTCGCTGCCGTCACGTCCCGACCACCAGCCCACATCGTCGATTACTACCTGTATGGGCAGGGGAATGGTTGCCGAAAATCCATTTCCCGTTACCGTATTTGTTCCGGTGGAAGCCCACAGGTTTATGCTGTTTATACCGGCAAACATACCAGCTGACGCCGTTATGCTTTTTTTAAGAAATTTGCGCCGGTCAACTGTTTTCATTGTTTCGTTCCTCCCATTATATATCGGTTAATATCAACCATTTCGCCATCCTGTTTTCCTATTTTCAGGTTTAAGGTTTCCCTGTTGATAAAATCGAAAAACCGGACTTCAATATCATGGGGGCCTTCTTCAAGGGCAGCATACCCTTCCCTGAATATTTCGTAGTGTACCCCGTCGTTTTTAACAATTTCTTTCCCGTCGATAAGAAGCATACTCCCGTCGAACGATTCCAGGAAAAAACGATAGACATTCGTCTCCGGAATGGAAATACTTCCTTTGAAACGTACGGCAAAATGGTCTTCTATACGCGGCCTGATTTCATCCATCGATATCGAATTCACTGTAAACGATCGGGTTGGGGTCAGTTTATCGAAATCGGGCAACAGCGTAAAATGTCCTTCGTAGTAATCGGCTGTAATTTTCTTTTCACCCGATCGCTTCCCGCTCATCAGGGGCATTTTTACCACCGTTTTGTACACCTCGTTACTTGCTTTATGAACACTGCTTGTCAGTGCGGTTATTGTAGTCGTATTGTCAATATTAAAATGGGCTTCCTTTTCAAAAACTGTTGTGTATTTCCCGTCGTTCAACCGGTAGGTTATATTCCCTGATGCATTGGGATTTTCAATGGTTATGCCGGCGCTATCAATAAAATATTTATGCGACGTTTTAATGATGGGAGGATTGGGTTTTGCCCGTGCCGGGTCTTTGGTTTTCTCCCAGGTGTCGATTACAATTCCTCTATCATCAATCATTTTCATGGAGAGCACATTATCGTGTATCTGGATATTTAAAAAATGATGCGCCAGAATTTTTTCCGCAGTAAACCAGTTTTTATAAACCAAATCTAGATCGCGGAATCCGCCGCCGCCACCGCCGGTAACAATATACACCACACCTTTTTCCTTGTTTATATGATTTTTATAAATGGGCCAGCTTTTTTCGTAGGTGTGGACATGGCCGCTCAGAACCAGGTCAACCCCATAGGTTTCATAAAGGGTTTTTAAATGTAATATATTCGGATCACCTTTGGAAGCAGTGGCCATCAATGAACTCCTGTAGGCGGCATTTCCCGAAGTGAAAACGGGGTGGTGGTGGACAACAATCTTCCAGGGTTCTTCGCAACGCGCCAGTTGTTGTTCCAAACGCCGGTATTGTTCCGATCCCGGAAGCAAATCTTTATTGGTGTCGGAAAAAATAAACCTTACCGGACCTTTTTTAACCGAAAAAAAAGCATCATCCTCAGGAAGGTTAAAATACCGGTAAAAATTCGAAGCATTTTGTTCATGGTTTCCAATGGCTGGGTACAGAGGCACCTGGCTAAGCAGGTGATGCGCCTGTTTAAAAAACTCATCGATCCACTCGTAATCATTAGGACCATTACTCACAAGATCCCCCACATGGACAATAAACTGGGGGCGTTCACGAACCATCAGCCCGGAAATATCTTCCCAGGTTTTTATGCCACCCTGAATATCGCCGACAACCGAGAAAGAAACAGTTGACCTGTCGTAATCGGGAATGGTAACCTGCGAAACCGGTCCTTTTAGCGTATCGCCGTTTTCGGTGATGTTTACTGCCTGGTAAAAATAGAGCTCATCTTTTTTTAATCCATCAACAACAAGGTGGTGCAGTTCCAGCGGACTATTTTCCTTTGCAACCGGCTTCAATTCCGGTTTCAATATATGAAATTCAGCTTTGCCCAGATAAACCTGTCCTTTTACAGGCCGGGATGTTTTCCACATCACCGAAAATGAACTATCTGTTACATCCTGAAGATAGGGGGCCACAAGAAATTGCAGCTCGTTACCGGAAGTGTTTTGTGCTGATAATTTGATTAGCGATATAGTCACTAAAAGAATGGTAAGGAAAATCCCCTTATTGAACTCCCTGAACTTTGTATCCCATTGAGTGTACGACAAATCCCATTTAAATTTGGAATTTGTCGCACACTTACTTCGATCTGTCTTGTTCATTGTCATTATATTTTTGAGTCAAACATTCAATTAAATATTTTTTGCCCTCGTGAAATTCCATTTTCATTAAACGCATCGACGGTAAAAAAGTAGTCCGGTTTTGCATTCAGTCGCCTGATTTTCAAAGAAGAATTATCATAGACGATCTGGCTTTGATAAAGTTTTTCTTTGTGGTACCCAAAACGAACGAGGTACCCCGTTGCATCCTTACCTGCCGTCCATGAAATTTCAACATCACGGCGGTCTTCACTATTTCTTTTTACAATTACATTTTCAACCGGCGCGGGCTTTCTCCCGTTTCCTTCTCCAAACACCCGGAAACCGGTAAGGGCAAATGTGCCATCTGGTACGTGGTGGTTAATTAGTTTAAGG
>CAYTDH010000531.1:0-3408 GCA_964436325.1 uncultured Tangfeifania sp. | reverse complement strand
TCCATCCACTCCAGAAAGGGAATACCCTTTTCATCGAACTGCAGCGGGAGCCACACATAGCGGCCGTCAATGGCATTTTCAGGACGCCAGCGATCAGCCATAAAGATAAAAGTGTCCTCTTTTCCCTGCACCGGCAGGACAAACGTACTTTGCGAATCAAACGTAATATCGGCATCCTCACCCCGGCAGGGATTTCCGAGGTACTCCCACTCCCCCATAATGGAATCGGCCGCCAGCAGACGTGCTGCATTGGGCTTCCATCCGGTGCATCCTGAGGTGATCATGTAATATTTACCATCATGACGAAAAAGGGTTGGCGCCTCGTTATGTCCGGTGGGAAGTACCCGGATGTATTTCCCGGTAAACCCGGTGTAATCACTGTTCAGCTCGGAGATGTGCAGTGTCAGGTTTTCTTCGGCGGCATGGATATGGTAAGCCGTACCATCCTCATCCACATACAGGGTCATATCGCGGGACATCTGTCCCCGCTTAAAATCACGGTGAACAAACATGCCCTCTTTTACAGCCTGAACCCATTCCTCCGACCAGGACTCCAACTCCTGCGGAAAGGTTTTCTGCTTTTGTGCTTCTGAAAAATTCACCGGCCAGTACCCCGCATTGGGATTGTATGCCTTCAAAAACCGGTAGGGACCAGTTACCCGGTCAGCCACAGCCACTCCCGTTTGGGCGGCATCATACCCCTGCCCTTTGAGTTCGAGGTGAAACCAAAGCACAAATTTTTTGGTTTCGGGGTTATAAATCACTTTGGGCCGTTCAATGATGCATCCCTCCACAATGGGACTCTCCGGGTCTTTACTCACCTCCAGGGCAATTCCCTCATCTTTCCAGTCCACAAGATTATCGGACGAATAGCAATGCACACCTACCCACGCCCGGTTTCCCCGCCGGCCTTCGGTTTTATGTTCACCAAACCAGTAATACGTTCCTTCGTGAAACAGAACGCCTCCGCCGTGAGCATTGATGTGAACGCCGTTATTGTCGGGCCAGATGGCACCGGGCTTTATGGTTTTCTTCTCTTTTGGAGTGGCTCCGGGCAATACGAAAAGCAGCAAAGCCAAAAGCATTAATTTATTCATTGTTTTCATTTCTTTCTCTTTTAATTCAGGATAGATTTAAATCCCAAGCGCACATAATACGATTCTTACTCCGGCTGGGTTAGCCTATACTCCTCATCATACAACCGGAGTTGACGGGCCTTCCATACGGCCCCCTCCAGAAAATGGGGGTGCGGCAGACGCACATCCCACTGCCCCAGTTCGCGCAGCATTCTTTGGGTGCGCTCAGGGTATTGCATTGCTACATCCTTTTGTTCCGAGACATCGGTTTCCAGGTTATAAAGCTCAGGCAGACGGTCGGGAAGCCGGATCAGTTTCCAGTCGCCTTCACGAATGGCAGCGCTGATGGTAAACCGCCATTTCATGGAATGGTGGGGCGAATTTTGGACTTCTCCCCTCAGAAAAGGGACCAGATTTTGGCCATCCAGTTCATCCTTTTCAGCGATAGAACCTCCTGCCGCTTCCACAAAAGAGGGAAAGATATCGAGTGAGGTAACGGGATCATCCACTTTTTTGCCAGCCGGAAGAACTCCCGGCCAGTTCAAAATAAACGGTACGCGGATTCCCCCTTCGAGCAAAATGCCTTTTTGCCCGTTGAGGGGTGCATTGACGGAAGCATTTGAATTGACGGGTCCCCCGTTATCGCTGATAAACACCACAAAGGTATTATTGGCGATGCCTTCATCCTTCAGGGTTTTCATAATCCGCCCCACATTCACATCGAGCCGGTACACCATAGCGCAATAGGTCCGGCGTTTTTCATTTTCGATGTGGCTGAAAAGCTCCAGATCATCATCAGTGGCCTGCATGGGAGCATGCGGCGCATTGAATGAAGCAAACAAAAAGAAGGGGTTGTCCTTGTGCCGCCGGATAAAGGAGACACATTCATCCCCCTTATCATCGGTTATGTAGGTAAGGGGTTGCGGGGTTTTATAGTTGCATTCAATGGGTCCCTTATACCCTTTGCCATCGGGAAGGGCAACGAAATAGTCATGACCGCCGCCGGTATAGCCCCAGAACTCATCAAATCCGCGCTTCAGGGGGTGAAAATGAGATTCATGACCCAGGTGCCATTTCCCGATCAGTCCGGTAGTATACCCCAGACTGCCGAGCCGGTCTGCGAGGGTTGTTTCGGAAAGGGGCAATCCCAGTGAGTCGGGGTCAAATCCCGGTTGGTTGCCTGCAAGGTTATTATCGTGGCCAAACCGCACCTGGTTTTTTCCGGTGAGCAACCCTGCGCGGGAGGGACTGCATACGGGGGCCGAAACATACCCATTGGTAAACCGGACTCCCCCCTTCGCCAGTTGGTCGATGTGCGGCGTTGAAATCTGATTGCTTCCGTGAAGGCTCAAATCGGCATACCCCAGATCATCGGCCACAATCAGCACAAAATTGGGCTTTTCTCCCGGCATCCCCGAGGCCGGTGCGGACCAGGATGTCACCATCGCCGCAGAGGCAATCATGCCCCGAATAAGGTTTGTTTTTAGTCTATTCATATTCTTTTTTCTATCGTGTTAATCGTCAAATGCAGGAAGCTGTTATTTTTTCATTATGCCCAAAAAATTTTGGGTGGGGACTCCCAATGACAGATTTTAATTTTTCCTGCCATTGGAAGTAAAAAACAGCACACTCCACTCTTTGTGCAACCTTTGTGAATCCTTTGGTCACTTTGTGGTTAAAATAAAAGAATTCAGCATGTGGCTAAAGCCGGTTCCTTTTGGCTATCAGCTCCGTTGGATAAATCCAACGGCAATGATCTCCTTGAATCAACTTTCTTTTCTTCTCTGGCTGCCTTTGACATGTTTTTATAAATCGCTTATAATGAATTTATTAAAAAATCGCACTCTGGTGTCATTTCGATCCGCAGGTAAGCGGAAGGAGAAATCTTTCCCTGTTTCAAGAGATTTCTCCTTCCGCTGGCTAGCGGATCGAAATGACAGTCCTTTTGACGATGACAAGAAAATTTCATCTGTCATGCTCTCATTATGCCCAAAAAAAATTGGGTAAACACTGCCAATGACAGTTCCCATCAGTATTTGTCGTTTTTAATAACCGCCACTTTTTTGTTCTTCAGACTCCGGAAATCTTCAATGCGGTGAAAGGTAATAAAATTGGCATTGTGCTGGTTATCGGCAAAGTTCTCTCCATCGAAAAAAGCCGTCCTGCTTACAAAAATCATATCGTCGCCTTCGGTCAGCCAGTCCACATACTGAAAACCGCTTTTATCCACGTTATCGTCCTGGAGGACCACGGAATGAACCGTCCAGTCCCTCAGGTTTCCGGAAGAGACCAGTGCCAGGGTATTGCGCGTTCTCTCCACGTTGTGACCTTT
>CAYTDH010000530.1:0-3410 GCA_964436325.1 uncultured Tangfeifania sp. | reverse complement strand
AGGTTTCGATTTTTTCCACGGTTTCTTTGGGAACAAATTTACGGTTGTCTCTGCCGGGGCCGTAGGCCAAATGAGTAGTCCCAATGGCATTTAGCTCAAAATTGTAATAATTTTCCCCATCGGGAGAGGTGAAGAACTCCACACAACTGTCTTTGTGCACGGCCCCATTGGTGCGTGTTTCTTTGGCAAGGACATGTTTTTCGGTTACATAATATTTAAGCCAAATCTCATTCCCTACATGCCCGATACGGAAGGCGACTTTGGGAAGGTAATTAAAATCTTTCCAGTTCAGTACCTTGACCGGATGGATAATGGCCTGCTTTTCAAGATAATGGCTTGCTTCTTCGATGTTAACTGCTTTTTTTGCCTCGATTTTTTTAATAAAAAGATGATTCATATTTTTTGAATTTGATTTTTGTAAAGGTAACGAAGAACATATATTTGAGGTTCTTTTTTAACGGAATATTTTTGCTCTATGTTTAAAAACCAGTTTATCATTGCATTGACGAAACATCGTTTTTTGGGAAACGTATTTTTACCTTATTTCATTCAGGAAGAAGATACCTTTTATTCCATCGAGCGCCAAGTCAAGCGGCACGATTTGAAGGACCCCGAATTTCATTTTCAGGCTTATGAAAAGGAGATGGTTGAAATGATTGAGAAGTACAGCGATGAGCGTTTGAGAAAACGGTTTTCGAGAGCCCCTAATGTGACTGAATTTTATAAAAATCTTGAACAGGACTATTTTGAGAGGCATATTTCCCCCTTTATTGAAGAGTGTATGGCTGAGGTTGCCCGTATTTTGATGTTAAGCCCTGTCCGTTTGCTTTACAGACGCGTCAATTACAATAACCTGTATGATGAGGATGAAATTAAAGTAATGCCCTTTTTTGGAAGGCCTCTCTTTTTATTCGAGCGGACACCGGAAGAGACGCGGTACCGTTTGAAGATTTATCTGGATGGTAAGGAAATTCCGCTTGAAAGAGAACATCTTGAGGTTGTAGCCAATCACCCTTGCCTGTTGCTTTACAAAAGTCAACTGGTGGTTTTTGAAAAACTTGACGGGAAGAAACTGCTTCCATTTTTGAGTAAAGAATATGTTTCGATTCCGGCATCCATGGAGGAGAGATACTATGAAGGCTTTGTCCGGAAAACCATTCGTGATTTTGACGTCAGGGCCAATGGTTTTGAGATTCGGGACGAGGAACCGGAGAAAACGGCTTCGCTGACCATCGAACACAACCTTCATATGGAGCCGTGCCTGGTTTTGCGTTTTCATTACGATCAGGAGACTTTCCTCCCCAATGCGTCCCGGAAAACTTCAGTTCGCTATTTTAAGGAAGGAGGCAAGATTGTTTTCCGGAAAATCGAGCGGAACAATGTCTGGGAAAAACAGATGTTTCAGAATGCCAAACAAGCAGGATTAAAGGCGAAGGAGGGGTATTTCACCCTCTCCGCCCTCCGGTTGCTGGAAGGAAAAGAAGCATTGCATTTTTTTATCGGTTGGCTGAATGAAAACAAACCTGAACTTGAAAAAAGAGGATTTCAGGTAAAACAGGGCAAACTGGAGAAAGAATACTTTACGGGTAAGCCGCAACTGGAGATAAGGCCAACGATCAAGGATGACTGGTTTGATGTTTATGCCACCGTGACTTTTGGCGGTTTTAGCTTTCCTTTCATCAAACTGAAAAATTATATTTTGAACGGGCAACGGGAATTTGAATTACCTGACGGACAGATTGCCATTATTCCCGAGGAGTGGTTTACCCGTTACCGCAGTTTGTTAACATTTGCCGGCAAGAGAGGGGATCGTCTTCATTTTGGTAAGCACCATTACCCCTTGGTTCAAAAGCTCCTTCAGCCCGGTGATGATTCCATTGTGGAAAGATTCAGGCAGTTGGCACGCACCCCCCGGAATGTTTCTTTACCTGAAGAACTCCGGGCAGAGCTGCGTAGTTATCAGAAAGAGGGGTTCCACTGGATGATTGGTTTGCAGCGTAATGGGTTCGGAGGCTGTCTGGCCGATGACATGGGACTGGGAAAAACCCTTCAGACCCTGGCACGGAATCCGGCCCCGGGAGGTGGCCAGCTTCAGCTCTTCGGCGAGGCCAGTCCGGAAGAAAGAAATCAACCGGCCAGTCTCATCGTGCTTCCTACCTCACTGGTGTATAACTGGGAAGCTGAAATCCGGAAATTTGCCCCCGTTCTCCGGGTATATAAGCATGTTGGGGGGCAGCGGAAGAGAGCAGAAGACCTTCAAAAAGCCGTGGAATCTTTCGATGTCATCCTTACAACTTATGGGGTGGTCCGGAACGATATTGAGATGTTCCAAAGAATGGCATTTTTTTATGTGATTCTGGATGAAAGTCAATATGTGAAAAATCCCTCCTCCAAAACCTACAAAGCTGTTATAAAGCTGAAGTCAGATTACCGTTTAGTGCTTACAGGAACTCCCATTGAAAATTCTCTTTCCGATCTCTGGGCACAGATGAATTTTTTGAATCCCGGGATGCTGGGGAATCTGGCTTTTTTTCAGCGCTATTTTATTACCCCTGTTCAGAAACACAACAGCGAAGACCAGATGGAAAAGCTGCAGGTCTTAATCCGTCCGTTTATTCTTCGCAGGACCAAGGAAGAGGTTGCTCCCGATCTTCCACTGCTGATGGAGCAGGTGGTGATGTGCTCCATGGAAGAAAGTCAGGCCCAAAAATACGAGGCCGAGAAGTCGATTATACGCAATTCCATACTTGAAGGCATTGATAGTGAAGGAGTCCCTAAAATGGAGATGATTGTTCTGCAAGGACTTACCCGTTTGCGCCAGTTGGCCAATCACCCTTTGCTCCTTAATGATGTCTCCCGCGGAGAATCGGGTAAGCTGGATGAAATAATACGGATGTTGGAGAATGTGGTGGCCGAAAAGCATAAGGTTCTTGTGTTCTCTTCCTTTGTTACGCATCTCGAACTGGTAAAAGTGCACATTGAACTGAATCAGTGGAAATACAGTTTGCTTACCGGGCAAACACAAAACCGCGAAAAGGTTATCAATGAATTTCAGGATGATCCGGAGAACCGCATTTTTCTGATTTCGCTTAAGGCCGGGGGGGTGGGGCTGAACCTCACCAGCGCCGACTATGTGTTTATCCTCGATCCGTGGTGGAATCCCGCTGCCGAAAATCAGGCGATCAGCCGGGCTCACCGGATTGGTCAGGACAAACATGTTTTTGTTTACCGGTTCATTTCAGAGGACTCCATCGAGGAAAAAATTATGCAGTTACAGAACCGGAAAAGTTCGCTGGCCGATAAATTTATCCATTCCAATAATCCCCTGCAGGAAATAACCAAAGAGGAAATAATTAATCTTTTTGAATAAAAACCGGAAGTTATCAGGATGCCGGATGTTGAAACTGAGT
>CAYTDH010000529.1:0-3418 GCA_964436325.1 uncultured Tangfeifania sp. | reverse complement strand
GTGAACTGCATCAAAATTTTCACCAGTTCGGGCTGTAAATTCGCTGAAACGGCATTCAGAAGGGAAAGTGTTTTCTCCCTGACCCCCTTTTTTACGGAGTTAGCCTGAAAAAGAAATTCCAGAACCATTTCCCGGGAAAACTGAATCAAAAACCGGTTTAAGGCACTTTCCTGCCGGCTTAAAAGAAATTTCATTCTTCTAAGGAATTGAGGATTCTTTAATGATTGAATCCATTCCCCGGGTTGAGATAATTCTTTAATATACTCCTCTTTCCCAAACCACGGGAGGTAACTATTTTCCAGGAAAAACAGGAAGGTGTCTTCCCTGTTTGGCCGTGGAAAAATTTTTTGAGGAAATGATTCTTCTTCCTGCCCGGGTAAACCCGGTGTTTTTCCCGGTAAACCCGAAAATTCCTTCCCGGATGGTTCCATTGGGGGAATGTGTTTCTCTTTCGTGGACCCAACCTCAGGAATTTTTGGAGATATCATTCCCCATCCATTTCCCGGTATTGCATTATCCAGCAAGTTTTTGCGAAAAAATTGGGTTAACTTTTTCTCGAGTTCTTCGGTAATTTCCCTTTCATTTTCCCACCTGGAAACGGACAAATCCAATTGAAGAGAGTCAAACCGGAACAATGCATCTTTGGGATGGTAGTCATCGAACATTTTTTCCAATTTGGGAAACAGCTTCTCCTTCAAAAAACGATCAATATCATTTTTTATCGTTATTGCGGTTTTTTCGCTGCGTGTATTTATCTCCACAAAAACCTTATCGATAATATGTTTATCTCTCTTCAATTTAAATCAAGTTTTCTGCTGCAATTTTGTTGACATGTTCAGAAAGGAGGGCTACTCCCTCAACTTTATTCTGCCATTGCTGCATGAATTCTCCCAGGCTTGCCGGCAATACAATTTCGCGCTTCTTCATGAATCGCAGTAGGTCAATAATCTGGCTGAGAAGATTTTTGAGTGTTTCTGCGGAAGCTTCAATGGTTTCATTGTCCTGGCATCCCAAAACATTGTAAAGCAACCGCAGCTGTAAAGCAAAAAGTTGGAGCAGGCTCTGGTACTCGCTGCTATCGGGTTGACCAGAATACTCAACGATCATCATGCTCGTTTGCTCGATCAACTGGGCAAACTGTTCCTGCAGTTTATCATTGTTTTGACCAGTGAGGTAATTATCGGCATCGTTGAGAACTCCGTTCGTATAATCAGAAGAGCCCCCATAGATTTGTTTGGTCGATTCCCAGATGTTGCTAATAAAACCGGTGCCGGATATATCCAGTTTCAGCAACCTGTTGAGATCATCAGGCAAAGAAGCTTTGGTTTCCTCGATGCATGTATCGCTTGATCCACCTTCGGTATTAAATACAACTACATCTGAAGTATCCGAGCCACAGAATTCACTGTTCGCTTTAAGCTGAATTTCCCAGCGGGTGGGACTATCCGGATTCAGATCAATAATGAGGGGTGAATCATCATCCATTTCAGTGACCTGGCCATTGACTATCCAGGCAAAAGAAGTCGCACCTGTAGATTTGTTTGTGATAATCAACTGGTTTTCAACCTGATTTGGTTCAAAAACGGCTTTGGGCAATTCATGAACGGTGACGGTTAACCCCGACGGTTTACCGTCGATGGTGAAGGCATGATCTCCGGGACCGGCATTAGCCGGGATGAATACATACTGCCCGCTGTCATTTCTCAGGACTCCGTTTCCTGCAATAACCACATCAGCACCTTCGGGTGAAATGGTGAATGCATAATCTTCTTTATCGTTTTGGCAGAAATTCACATCAGGTAGTCCAATTGTTGTTGGCTGGGTATTGAAAACGATCACTTCCGAGTTAACTTCACCACAGAATTCACTGATTGTTTTCAACTGGATTTCCCAGCGGGTGGGACTATCCGGTTTCAGGTCAATGATGAGAGGGGAATCATCATCCATTTCGGTGATCTTTCCGTTGACATTCCAGACAAAGGATTTGGCACCAGTGGATGTGTTTGTAATAATCAATTGGTTTTCAACCTGATTTGGTTCAAAGCTGGCCTTGGGCAATTCATGCACCGTAACGGTTAACCCGGAAGGCTCACCATCGATGGTAAAGGTATGTTCTCCGGGACCGGCATTGGCGGGTATGAATACATACTGCCCGTTGTCGTTTCTCAGGACTCCATTTCCTGCGATGACCACATCAGCACCTTCAGGTGAAATGGTGAATACATAATCTTCTTTATCGTTTTCGCAGAAGTTCACTTCAGGAAGCTGTATGCTGGCAGCTTCCGCTTTAAAGGTTATTTCATGCTGAATCGTTTTGGAACATACCCCGTTTGCGGCTGTTACAACGAGGGTAACTACCACTTTGTTTTCATCATTTACGGGAAGTTCGTATACGTGGGTGGGATTTCGTTCAAAGGAATCATTGCTTCCATCCCCAAAGTTCCATTGGAAAGAGGCTCCTTCGAGGTCCCCGGTGGGGACAAAGGTGATTTCTGTTTGAGTGGTTGGTGACCCGGGTACAGAAAAATTGGCCTGAATGGCTTTGTAAACTGTAATTTGAGCATCTGTCACCTGGTCATTAACCGTAAAATGAATCGGCTGACCGTAGAGTTCTTTCGGGAACAGTGCAGCATCAAAAGTTAATTTTCCCGTTCCAATGGTCATGCCCGCAACTTCCTGGTCGGTTTTAATAACACCATCTTCCGGGGAAACTTCAAACAATACAGGATCTTCATCCTCTCCCATGCAATAATGGTCTTTTTCAAGACTTAGGGAGGCTGGTGGTTTCTGAACGATAAAGTTCACCGGTGCACAATCCGAGCAGCATAAATAAGGCAGGGAGAAATCGGCAATAACCGTATTCGTAGGAATGCTGGTTACTCCGATAACCCTCCCGAGATCCCTGAAGCTTTCGGAAAGGTAATTCTTTTCAATTTCCCAGAGGTTTCCGACAGGAATTTTTTCAACGGTCGTGGATTTTTCTATTTCCCTGGGATTATTGAAAATCAGTTTTTCCTCTTTTGCTTTAGCTTCTGTTTTCGCTTTTGCAAATAAAGCATCACCTGCTTTTATTTCATTTGCCTTTCTTAAACTTTCCCATGATGTCTCCAGGCCGGAATCTTTTATCACCAGATTCTGTGGATTAACAATCTCTTCTTTCTTATTGAGGTAGACAAGCACAAACGTTCCGCCGGGTTTGACACCTGCCTGGTGTTCCAGTCCGGGATGTTGTTCAATAAATTTGGCCAGTTGCAGGCGAAGGAGAATACTTTCTTTTCGTGCGTTTATTTCTTCGAGCAACATTTCCAGTTTTTTTCCTGAACAGCATACGATGGAAAGCTGATTGACCAGAAGTCCCATGTAAGCAGTAATCCCTGAGGAGAGCTGAACAGACTGGTATTGGGCCTTGACCTTTTTA
>CAYTDH010000528.1:0-3419 GCA_964436325.1 uncultured Tangfeifania sp. | reverse complement strand
AATCTCCTTTTGCTGTGCTGATAGACGGAATTAATTCTGAGATTAAATCTCTTTTATACCCTCTTATTTCCTTGTCATTTTTTAATTCCTGTTCAAAACCCACAAGAACCTTAAAATTATTCTCACTTAAACTGTAATCGTAAGTAGCATAGGCTCTTGTTTGCTGATAGGTATCGCTGTTCCAGCGATTATCAACATACGATATTCTGTTCGCCTGCCAGGCATCGGCATAATAAAAGTTATCATCGGCATCTATATATCCCCATTTTCTGCCATGCCTGAAAAAAGTGCGGCCATATTTATTCCAGGTATAATCCGCATGAATCAGAAGCCCTTTAGCCGGCGTAATATCTACGCTACCTGTGACCCTTAAGTCATCTTCCAGATTTTCGTAATAACCATTTTCCTGAAGCAGTGCAACGGCTCCCATTTGATTTATTGAACCATTGTCCTGATACACCGGCTCGAATGGCCAATACCTGCCGATCATATGAGCTACAGGTTGATCTCCAACACCAGGTCTTTGCGTTTGTTCTCTGGTATATTTTGAACTGAACCCTAATTTCAACCAATTGGTAACCTGGGAGTTCAGGTTGATGGTATTGTTGTATCTTTTGTAAAAATCGGCATCATTATAAACATTGTTATACATTCCGTCATTATCTGTCAGTCCCAGACTTACGTAGTAGTCCAATTTATCCGTACCTCCGGAAAGGGAAAGGGTATGGTATTGCCTGAACTGCCAGTCTTTATAAATTTCATCCACCCAATTTGTATTGGCGTTAGGGCCGTGATTATAGTAGGTATAACGCCCATTAGGACCAATATGACTAACGGTATTAATTTCCCCATTCATGTATGCTATTATTCTGTTCCTTTGGTCTTCACCAACCCATGCAGGAGAAAATGAGTTATTATAGGTTTCGTTCATAACATCAACAGTTTGCAAAGCATTGGCTTGCTCAAAATAGTTATCCACTATTGTGGCGAAGGAAAAATTAGAGTTGAGGTTAATTTGCATTTTTCCTTTTTCTCCTTTTTTGGTCGTAATCAGAATAACTCCAAAAGGTGCTCTTGAACCATAGATTGCAGTTGAAGCGGCATCCTTCAATACCGAAATCGACTCAATGTCATTCGGATTGACCGTGTTAATATCCTGCTCAACTCCATCAACGAGAATAAGGGGAGTGGTATAGGAGCCAAATCCTGAATATCCTCTGATATTGATGCTGTTTTCAGCATTCGGATTTCCAGCTGCTTCCTGAATATTAAGACCCGGTGCCAATCCTTGTAAAGCATCGGAAACGCTTTTAATAGGTCTGGCAGCCAACTCTTCACCTTCAATAGCAGAAACAGATCCTGTGAGATTGACTTTTTTCTGGGTGCCGTAGCCCACAGCAACGACCTCTTCAATGCCTATGGCATCAACTTGCATGGTAATATCAAAAGTTTGTTGGTTCCCCACTTCGATTTCCTGGGTCAACATTCCTACAAAAGAAATGCGCAGAGTTGCATTGGGTGAAACATCCAGTGTAAATTGTCCATCTACATCAGAAACAGTACCATTTGTTGTTCCCTTTTCTAGAATTGTAGCCCCTGGAATAGGTTCCTGGTCAACATTTTGAACTGTTCCAGTGATTTGGGCTTTTTGTGCAAAAGCACTTGTTGCATTTACCAGCAAAATGGCCAGGGATAAATACAACCAAAAGCATTTTTTAAATCGACTTTTTTTCATATTAAATTGGTTTTTAAAGTGAATTACTAAAAATTTTATTTGGTCTGTCATTTTTTCTGTTTTAAGTATAAATGTGTTAAATACATAGTGCTGAAACGTTTCAGCAAACATGAAAAAAAATAGGTCACTCCGCCTTTAATGAAAATTTTCCATTTCTGGGAGGATTGGAGGATTGGAATAACATGCTCGTGTTTTGCTGATTTTTTTGGTTCTTTTCATCATAATTTCAAAGATTTTTTCATTTTACTTGTTGCTTGTTGCTTGTTGCTTGTTGCTGGTTACTTGTTACTTGTTAATTGTTAATCACTATCAACAACTTTCTCTTTCTATTAATTTTGACGAGAAGATTGTTTTATTTTTCATTCTGTTGGTTCTTTTGTTGTGGATTTCGTCAACTAAAATCCTTACACACTCAATAGCCATCTCTTCAATGGGCTGAACCAGCGATGTTATTTTAGGGCTTAGAAGTTTGAAAAATTCATTGTCATCAAAACATATTACCGAAACTTCATCCGGGATTTTATAATTAAATTCATATAGAGCTTTAATGCCGGGGAATGCTGTCCGGTTGGTCTGAAAAAAGATGCCGTCAATGTGGTATTCTTCTTTAAGCTGTTTGATGTTTTTCTTGATTTCGTCTTCCGAAATGTTCAGAAATGGTAAGTTCGGAACGAGTCTTTTGTCATATCTTATTCCATTGTCTTTTAAGGCGGCCTTGTAACCATTTAAGCGTTCCGCCATATGATAGAAATCTGTATTGTAAGAAAAAGAAGCAATTCTTTTTTTGCCATGCTTAATCAAATATTCTGTTGCGTCGTAGGATGCCTGCCAATTGTTCATGGCAACATAGTTGGTCTCAACCTTCGGAAAATACCTGTCTACCAGGACAAAAGGGACTTTCTGATTGCTTAATTGTTCAATTTTTTTCTCGATTCCTTGCGTTGAAGCCAGGATAAGTCCATCTACCCGAAAATCTAAAAAGGAATCAATGACTTTATTGCATCGCTCATCGTTCTCATCCGATCCAACAACAAATACCTGGTAGCCATATTTTAAGGCTTCGGTTTCAATGGGAGTGGCCAGTTTATTGAAAAATGTGTTTGATATATCTGGTACTACGAACCCTATAGTCTCTGTTCTTCCTTTCTTTAAATTTCGCGCCAGCATGTTTGGCCGGTAATTTAATTGTTCTGCTGCAGCCTTGATTTTTTCTATCATTTCTCCACTTATTCTGCTTTCAACGCCCTTGCCGTTAAGAACAGTTGAAACGGTTGAAACCCCAACTCCGGTGTATTCTGCAATATCTTTAAGTGTAGTAGCCATAAAACAGGGTGCACATAAATTTTCAGGGTGTAAATCTATGAAAAAAAAAGATTAACCAAAACATTTTACATGAAAAAATTTAGTTATTTTTTTTATATGGCTATTATTCAGGTATTTAAAATGCTGAAATGATTCAGCATAATTTTAATTTGTGACATTGGCTTGAGGGGTAAATTTTAAATAAATAACTGTATTACAGTATTTTAATTTTTTAATTCCTGAATACAAAGGAATAGATGTTTTAAGTGGAAACAGAAAATTGTTCTAGGACAGAATTAGGTAAAGTAGTTGGATATGTGCGGATTGTATTTAAGAGGGTATTGATTCATAATAGATTGGATGGATTATTATTGTTCTTGGT
>CAYTDH010000527.1:1764-3423 GCA_964436325.1 uncultured Tangfeifania sp. | reverse complement strand
GAACACGTCGTCATAGGGCATCAGGTCGCGGTTCAGCGGGTCGTCCCACACCGGATCACGGGGCGAATACTGGCGCGTCCAGAGCAGGTCGAGGTCGTCGGCAAGTTGCTCGGGGGACGATGCCGACCGTGCGGCGTCATACCGCCACATGGGCCAGCCGGACTGTCCGGAAACCCAAAAGCAATTAGCTGTCAACAGCAAGAAAAGCACAACAGCAAAAAAAGGGTTCTTCATGATTAGTCTGACATTGGTTTAAATTGATATAAAATTAAGAAATAAACCGAACGGCACAAAGGGTGCGGGAAACCTTTCTGCCTGATAATTGGTCTGTAAAGAAAAAAAAGCCATTAACCGGAATTCTCTGAAGGCGGTCCTCCAACTGTTTTTCGTTTTACCGGTAAAATATCTGAATCCCAAAAATCCGTTCACCCCCCATGAGGTTCTCCCCAAGGAAAAATGATGACACAGGAGAGAAGAACGCTATTCCGGCACGGTCCATTCCGGAATCCCGCGGGTCTCTTTTTGCGCTTCAAAGTTGCCCCAATAAAAAACACATCCGTACAAAAGCCTTTGGTTTGAATGGTTAAATGTAAAACTTTTCGGGATGATTGCAGAATTTGAATAAGAAATATTGGTCTGCTCCAAAAGTCGGAGCCAGGAATAATTCATGAAACGAAGTTCAACGAAGTCAATTATTCGGGCAAAAAAAGGGCATAAAACTGTTTTTCTATTACTCGCAACTCGACTGGCATCATCCCGATTATTATCCGCGGGGACGCACGGGACAGGGATTTACCGGAAGACCTCAAAGCGGCGACTGGAATAACTACATCGATTACATGAATGCCCAGCTTACCGAACTGCTGACCAATTACGGAGAAATCGGCGGCATATGGTTTGACGGAATGTGGGACAAAAAAGATGCCCCCTGGCGAATCGCTGAAACGTACAAACTGATCCATGATCTCCAGCCCGGGGTCATGATTGGCAGCAACCATCACGTTGACCCTTTCCCCGGCGAAGATTTCCAGATGTTTGAACGCGACCTTCCCGGGGAAAACACCATGGGATTCAACCAAACCGGAACCATCTCGGAATTGCCACTGGAGATGTGTGAAACCATGAACGGTTCATGGGGTTTTAACCTCCAGGACCAGAATTACAAATCCTCAAAAAAACTTATTCAAACCATGGTCAAAGCAGCAGGTTACGGTGCAAACTTCCTGCTCAATACTGGTCCCATGCCCAACGGAAAACCTTTTGATTCCCTCTCTCCCCGGAAAAATAAAATCGGCTGTCTACTTCGAAAACGGAGATAAAGTCAATTACAAAGAAACCGATTACGGCATTTTACTCCATATCCCCAAAGAGAAACAGGATTCCATTAATACTATCCTTGTTCTTGAAATGCAATAAGTTCATGGTTCACCGGTTGGGCCTTCCAGCCGGTGAACCATTCTCTCCATATTAACTACCGCCGCTGCCCCTGTCCGTTTTGCTCCCTTTCTATCCCTAACCACCCCTGCTTTGATTCATTCTAAATAAGCGGATTTAATTTTCAACATATGCAATTATCTATATATTTAAGCCCCGAAAAATACTTTTGAATAATTGCAACTTTTGACCCATATTATTGTTGATTTTAGTAAATTTCGGGAA
>CAYTDH010000527.1:0-1754 GCA_964436325.1 uncultured Tangfeifania sp. | reverse complement strand
GAGGAAAATACTTAAAAATCTCGCAACTTTTCGCGATTTTTATTGTTCATTTTTGTGACTAATTTGTAAAAATTAAAAGACACAGATATGTTTGATTCAGACCTTATCGAAAATGTGTATGGACAAATGTCCGAAAAGATTCAACAAGCCAAAAAGAAGTTGAATCGTCCGTTAACGTATGCAGAGAAGATTTTGTATTCCCATCTTTATGAAACACAATCCCTTGAATCATTTGCACGCGGCAAAGATTACGTTGACTTTGCTCCCGACCGGGTGGCCATGCAGGATGCCACGGCCCAGATGGCCCTTTTACAGTTCATGAACTCAGGGAAAGATACCACAGCGGTGCCCTCCACAGTGCATTGCGATCACCTTATCCAGGCTCAGGTAGACGGAAAAACAGACCTTCCGGCCTCCCGGAATGCCAACAAAGAAGTTTTTGATTTTCTGGAATCGGTTTCCAACAAATACGGGATTGGCTTCTGGAAACCCGGAGCCGGCATCATTCACCAGGTTGTGCTTGAAAATTATGCCTTTCCCGGAGGGATGATGATTGGTACGGATTCACACACCCCCAATGCCGGAGGCCTTGGTATGGTCGCTATTGGTGTTGGCGGTGCCGATGCCGTGGATGTGATGGCCGGAATGCCGTGGGAACTCAAAATGCCCAAACTTATTGGGGTTAAGCTTACCGGGAAACTCAGCGGCTGGACCGCTCCCAAAGACATTATTCTGAAAGTGGCCGGCATCCTTACCGTAAAAGGCGGCACAGGAGCCATTATTGAATATTTTGGAGAAGGAGCGCAATCGCTGTCAGCTACCGGAAAGGGAACCATTTGTAACATGGGAGCTGAAGTAGGGGCCACCACAAGCCTCTTTGCATATGACGAAAGCATGGAGCGTTACCTGAAAGCGACCGGCAGAAGCAAGGTAGCTGAAATAGCCGGCGGAATGAAAGAAATCCTTTCACAGGATCCTGAAGTTCTGGCCAATCCTGAAAAATACTACGATGGACTGATTGAGATAAATTTATCGGAACTCGAGCCCCACGTCAACGGGCCTTTCACTCCAGACCTGGCCACGCCTGTTTCAAAAATAAAAGAAACTGCAGAGAAAAACGGATGGCCGGTTGATATTTCGGTAGGTTTAATTGGCAGTTGCACCAACTCGTCTTACGAGGATATTTCGCGTGCTGCCTCCATCGCTCATCAGGCCGTTGAAAAAGGACTGAAAGCAAAATCAGAGTTCACCATTACTCCCGGTTCGGAACAGGTGCGCTACACCATTGAACGGGATGGCTACATCAACACCTTTGAAGAGATGGGTGGAAAAGTATTTGCCAATGCCTGCGGCCCTTGTATTGGCCAGTGGGCACGCCCCGGAGCCGATAAAAATGAAAAAAATACCATTGTGCATTCGTTCAACAGGAACTTCTCCAAGCGAAACGACGGCAATCCTAACACCCACGCATTTGTTACTTCCCCCGAGTTGGTCACCGCCCTGGCTATTGCCGGCCGGCTCGATTTCGATCCGTTGCACGATACCCTGACCAATGAAAAAGGAGAAACCGTTAAACTGGATCCCCCAACCGGTTTTGAACTGCCCGTAAAAGGGTTCGATGTGAAAGATGCCGGTTACCAGGAACCTGCCAAAGACGGTTCTGATGTGGAGGTAAATGTTGCTCCCGACTCACAGCGGTTGCAGCTCCTCGAACCTTTTGACCCCTGGGATGGCAAAAACATCACCGGAGCGAA
>CAYTDH010000526.1:0-3424 GCA_964436325.1 uncultured Tangfeifania sp. | reverse complement strand
GTGTTGGTCAGCTCCACGGTGGGGTTGGTGTCAAAGACATCGGAGACGGAAGCGATGATGTCACTTTCCGTAACGGTAACACTTCCCGCTGCGTCCAGTTCAAATGTTTGACCTTGATTGACGGTGACTACCGGGACGGAGACATCATTGAGTTCTTGCGTTACGGTGGTCTCCTTCGCCCCATCGTTAAACGTCCAGTCGAGCTTATCTCCCGGATCAATCGCGGCCGGGTCAAGCGTTATGCTCTGGGCTACAGCATTCACGAGCGTCTGAGTGGGTATTACCTCCACCCCACTGAAGTTCAGTGTAAACGTTCCGTTGCTGCTGCTGTAGGTAGCAAATTCTTTGCCTCCATAGCTAATGCTGCCATTGTTTACGGTATAATCGCTGCCTGAGCCATCCGGGTCGATCACGGCAAAAACATCACTGGCATTGGCACCACCATTGCGCGCTATCGTGAGTGTGGACCCGTAATAATTCCCCTGTTCACTATTCAATATGGCGATATCGGCATCAGCGATCTCCACATCGCCATCGCTGTCGAGAACATAAGGGTCTGCCGAGCTAAATTCAGCTGCAGACAGGTTCGAAATGGTGGGTGCATTGTCGTTCGAAGGAAAAGGATCGGCATAGAAAAGGTAATCCATGTAGTTTCCATCCTGGCCGGTGTTTTCAACCGTAACAGGGGTGTTGCCCACGCCCGTAACAAGGGTGGAACCGGTTCCTGACCCGCCGGTAGTATTTCGTTGCGGATACCCCCCTACGGTGTTGTCATCGTAATAGAAGTACCAAAACTGGTTTGGCTGCAACCCTTCCGGTTTGATAGTTATATCAGCGCTGGTTGCGCCACCGGTTTCCACCCCGCCGCCGGTACCACCTCCGTCGGTATCCGTACAGCCATCGCAATAGCTGCGGATGTTCCCTTCTGATGTGGTGGTGTAGCTGCCGTCTACATCTACTGCACGGCTGCCATGGTCATCGGTGTAAACAGTGCTGCCGTTATCCAGCTCCACGGTCACGCTGAATTTGTTTTCTGCCGGTTCGGCAGCTCCCTGCAGCGTGGTGGTGGAGGGAACACCATCACTATTGAAAGCCGTTAACTGGTAAAAATACAATGTGCCGTTGGTTACATCGGTGTCGGTGTAGCTGGTGGTGTTATCCGGGTCGCTCACTGTTGCCACTTCGGTGTAGGTGCCATCGATCGTTTCCGAACGTGTAATCACATAGTCAGATGCCGCATCGGGGGCATCCCAGCTGAGCACCACCTGGCCGTTTTCGCCCTGCGCCAAAAAGCCTTCCGGATCATCGGGAGGGATGGTCGTCCCTCCGTCATTGACGGTCCACCCGTAAGTATCGGTCAGCACATCGCGGTCAGACTGGTAGGTGTTGGTATATTTGGTGCTGCCAATATCCAGGGTCACCCCATTTTGCAGGGTGCGCTGGCTCCAGCCCTGCAGCAGTTTGTCGTAGTTGCTGATGGAAAGAGACCCATTGAACATGCCGTCCATTAATGTGACACTCGACACATCCCAGTCTGATAGATCATGGTTGAAAGGGGTATCAAAAAACATGTTCGACATTCTTGTCACAAGCCCAACATTCCAATTGCCAATATCCTGGTTGAATGCAGTAGCTCCATCAAACATATAACCCATATCGGTCACTTTCTCCACATTCCAATTGCCAATATCCTGGTTGAATGCTGTGGCATTTCTGAACATGCTACTCATCAATTCCACACTTCCAACGTTCCAGCTGCCAATATCCTGGTTGAATGCTGTGGCATTTCTGAACATGCTACTCATATTTGTCACCTTTGCCACATCCCAGCTGCCAATATCCTGGTTGAATGCAGAAGCATTCCAGAACATGCCAAACATATCCTCCACAAGCCCAACGTCCCAGCTGCCAATATCCCCGTTGAATGCTGTGGCATTTCTGAACATGCTCCTCATATCCGTCACTTTCGCCACATTCCAGCTGCCAATATCCTGGTTGAATGCTTCAGCGCCTTCAAACATGCTACTCATATTTTCCACACTTCCAACGTTCCAACTGCCAATATCCTGGTTGAATGCTGTTGCATTATTGAACATAGCCTGCATAACCGTCACTTTCGATACATCCCAACTGCCAATATCCCCGTTGAATGCAGAAGCGTCCTTGAACATGGATGTCATGTTGATTACATTGCCTACATCCCAACTGCCAATATCCTGGTTGAATGCTTCAGCGCCATCAAACATACTGTACATATACACCGCTTTGCTTACATCCCAGTCACTGAGGGGCTGATTAAACGTGCTGTTTTCAGAAAACATACTACCAAAATTCACTACAGTGGATACGTCCCAATCGTTGATGTTGCCGTTGAAGTTAGACTTTGCAAACATATTTGACATATCCTCTACCTCAAACAAGTCTGGCGTATCCGTGGCATTGTAGGTCAAGTTATTCGCTCCATAAAACATATTTTTCATACTTTCCCACGGGATGTCGCCCCACTGCTCAATGGTTCTAAGCTTGGCGGCATTATCTTCATCTCCATAATAATGCTGCATCCACGGAAAAGTGCCGCTAATGGTAACGGTGTAGGTCCCCGCTTCACTATAGGTATGGCTCGGGTCAGGGTCAGCGCCGGTGATGGTTTCTTCGGTGCCATCGCCCCAATCAATGGTGAAGTCATATTCAGAGACATCGAAAAAATTCGTCGGGATGTATATCGACGGGTCATCCGCGGTAACTTCCCAGGTGGTGATGAAGGGTGCAGGGGCTTCGGTGCCTCCGTCAATTACGATCCAGTTGTACGTACCGGTCAGCACATTGCGTTCAGCCTGGTAGGTGTTTGTGTATTTGGTATCGCCCACGTCGAGGGTTAGATTGAAGTTCAGCGTAAGCTCGCTCCAGCCCTGCAGCAGCCGGTCGTAATTGCGGCGCGAGAGGGAGGTGCCTTTTAGAAAGCCTAAACTAAAAGAGGTTAGAGCCGTTACGTTTTCAATATTCCAGGCACTTAAGTCCTGGTTAAAGGCTGAAGCATTATAGAACATATCACCCATTTCGGTCACCATTGATACATCCCAGCCGCCAATATCCTGGTTGAATGCTTCTGCTTTATAAAACATAAGTTCCATACTGGTTGCGCTGGAGACGTCCCAATCTCCTATATCCTGGTTAAAGTCAGAAGCGCCACTGAAAACCCTGCGCATGTCGGTTACAGCAGAAACATTCCAATTGCTGATATCCTGGTTAAACTTAAATGCATTACTAAACATCGCAAACATATTCTCCACGCCTGACACATCCCAGTTGCTGATATCCTCATTAAAAACGTAAGCGCTCTCAAACATCTGTTGCATTGTTGTCACCGAAGAGACATCCCAGTTATTCAGGTTTTGGTTAAAATTTTCTGCATACAAGAACATGG
>CAYTDH010000525.1:0-3427 GCA_964436325.1 uncultured Tangfeifania sp. | reverse complement strand
ATTTTACATGCTCGTTTCATTGTATCATAAATTTACATGCGTTCGTCCGCTAACTTAAGGGAAAACCTATTCTGTCATTGCTTTGGCATTATTTCAGGCGATCAAACTCCACTTCCCGGCACCACTGTTCCAGTTTTACCCGCAGTTCCTTGTATATGGCCTGGTTTTGTTCTGCAACATCCTGTTTTTCAAAAGGATCCTTCTTTAAGTTGTAAAGAACAGGGTCCAGTTCAGAATCCTCCAGAAGAATCTCCCAGTGAGAAACAAACGGGCGCACCAGTTTCCAGTCACCCTTCCGTATGGCAGCATTGTAGGAATACACCGGCACACCCCGGTTCCATTGCCACATGCGTGTTTCAGGAAGCGTACTTTCCTCTCCCCGCAGCAATCCGGCAAAACTTTTCCCGTCGGCTTTCTGGCGAAAAGGAACATTCAGTTCACAGATATCCACCAGGGTGGGAAATACATCGGTAAAATGAACGACCGCCTTCTCCATCCGGGATTGGTATTGGGCAGGCCAGTTGACCACAAACGGAACGCGGATACCCCCTTCGTTCACCATGTATTTGGTTCCCTTCAGATTCGCGTTAAACCGCTCACCGGGGAGCGGATCCGGACCATTGTCGCTGGCAAAAAGAATTACGGTATTCTCCCGTATCTGAAGTCGCCCGAGTTCCTCCACCAGTTGACCGATTCCCTGGTCCATGATTTCAACCATGGCATAAATAACAGCCGTTTTTTGGGGAAACCCTTTTTCAAGGTATTTATTTACCACCTCTTGTGGAGCGCCCAGGGGACGGTGGGGAGCGTAATGGGCCAGATGCAGGAAAAAGGGTTCCGCGGCATGCCGCCTGACAAAACGAATGGCCCGCTCCGACAGGTCTTCGGTCAGGTACTTGTCATTGACTTCAATGACTGAATCCTGTATCACCAGTTCGTAATCGAAATAGCTGGGCACATTAAAGCCGTGGAATCCTTCAAATTCCTGAAATCCCCTGCGCAGGGGATGGTAATCATAACCGGTGCCGCAATGCCATTTCCCGACCAAACCGGTAACATACCCGTTGGCCAGGAAAGCATCGGCCAGGGTATTCAACTCCTTCTTCATCCGCGACAATTGAGGATAAGTACGCATATTCAGCGTAACGCAGCCGGTCCGCTGGGGATATTGCCCTGTCAACAGAGAAGCCCGTGCAGGAGCGCAAACAGGTGCAGCAGTAAAGGCCTGCTCAAACCACACTCCTTCCTTTATCAACTGGTCAATGGCAGGGGTATGGGTTTTCCCTTCATTGACAAAACCCACATCCCCAATACCCATATCATCGGCAAGGATTAAAATCACATTGGGCCGTTTTTCTTCCGGTTTTGCTTCAGCGGTAAAAAGCCCAAAAATGAAGCAAAACAAAACGACCCCTAATTTTATCTTCACCATTCTACACATAAAAAAGATTATTATTTCAGTTCAAGCTCTTCGATATCGCCAAATTCCGTTCCCCTGATCTCTTCAAACACCGTGATCATCTCCTTCAGCTTTTCCGGATTTTCTTCGGCCAGGTTGGTTTGCTGCCCCAGATCATCCTCCAGGTTATACAACTGAAACTCCCGGGAATTTCCCAGTTCGATGTTCACCCATTTGTTAACGGCAGGGCCTTTGTAAGGAGGAATCATGATCCAGTTGCCTTTCCGCAGGGCAGTGCGTGAGGTCGCTTCAAGCACAAGCACCTCACGTCCTTCAGTACTCTCTCCGAGAAGCACATCAGCCATTTCGCGGCTGTCGGGTGCACGGTAGTCGCTGTTCACCAGTTCAGCCACAGAGGAGAAAATATCGAGCTGGCTCACCAGGGCATCGGATACGCCGGGGGTAATCGTCCCTTTCCACCAGGTGATGAACGGCACGCGCGTTCCGGCTTCAAAGAGGCTGTATTTTCCACCGCGGAGGGGTCCCCAGGGTCTATGGTCTCCCAGTTTTTCCACCGCATCGTCGTAGTAGCCATCGTTGAGGACGGGGCCATTGTCGCTGGAAAAAATAACAAGGGTATTTTCAAGCAATCCCTCTTCTTCGAGGGTATTCATGAACTCACCCACACACCAGTCGGCTTCCACAATCACATCTCCGCGGGGACCCATTCCGGAGGAGCCCACAAAACGGGGGTGGGGTGTCCGCGGAACATGCGGCTGTTGCAGAGCATAATAGAGGAAAAAAGGTTGATCTTTATGGTCCCGCACATATTGCTGTGCTTTTGCCAGGAAATCATCGGCCATATCTTCGTCGACCCACATAGCCGCATCACCCCCCTTTTGAAAACCGATGCGGGGAATGCCATTTTCGATGGAGTTGTTGTGGCCATGGTGCCACCTCATTTTCAGCAATTCGGGATTGTCTTTCCCTGTGGGCTCCCCTTCAAAATTGTTCTGGTAATCCACATAGAGTGGGTCATCCTCTTCGAGACCAACAACATAGCCATTCTCGAGGTAAACGGTAGGGACCCTGTCCTGCGTAGCAGCCATAATATAAGAATAGTCGAATCCCACTTCGTTGGGGCCTGGAGCCACCCGTTCATTCCAGTCCACATTCCCGGCTCCGAGGCCGAGGTGCCATTTCCCAACAATTCCGGTCTGGTACCCCTCCTGCCGCAGCATTTTGGGAAGGGTCATTTGTGCAGTATCGATCAATAAAGGGGCAGAGCCGGGTAAAATTTTGGCATTCTCATTTCGCCACGGGTACTCCCCGGTAAGCAAGGCATAACGGCTGGGCGTGCATGTGGCTGAAGAAGCATGTCCGTCGGTAAAACGAACCCCTTCAGTGGCCAGCCTGTCGATGTTGGGCGTTTCTATTTCGGTGGCGCCATAAGCCCCCACATCGCCGTAACCAAGATCATCGGTGTATATCACCACAATATTGGGTTTTTTCTCATCCGCTTCCGGATTTACGGAACATCCCAACAGTCCCGTAAGCAACGAAAACAATACAACTCTTTTAACCATATTTTCTGTTTTTTACTTTTTAAAAATGAAAACAAATAGCAATCTCTTGATTTCCGCAGGTGAAGGCAAGTGTTGTGTCACCTTTGAACTGTCATTCTCTCATTATGCCCAATTAAATTGGGTGAAGACCCGGAATGCGAATTCCTGCATTCAAAATTTTTCACAACACTATTTTTCCCAAAAAAAATCAAATCCCTCAAATGTAATAAACCTTCCCATAAGTACCTCCCTGCAAAAGGGAAGAAAATCCCCGCTTCAGCGAATTTCAACGGGGTTTATAATCAGGATTCAATGTATGCATCACCGGATTCATTTGTTCCAGCCATTTATCAAAAGAGGACCGCAGTTCTTTCACTTTTTGTGGCATTGTCTCTGCGAGGTTGTCTGACTCTGACAGGTCGTTTTTAAGATCAAACAACTCCACTTTCTGAGGATCATAATG
>CAYTDH010000524.1:0-3448 GCA_964436325.1 uncultured Tangfeifania sp. | reverse complement strand
ACTACCTGGACAACACCACCTCTTACACCTACGATAACATGGGACGGCAGCTTACCGAAACGCAGGCCGATGGTTTTGTTTCCACAACCAGTTATCCCTGGGGCTTATCGGGTGGCCCGTCGTATGCTTGCTACTACGTTCAACAATCGGGCAACGATGGTTCCCTGAGTAAAATATGGCACGATAAACTGGGGCGTGAAATCCGGAGCGATGTGCGTGGTTTTAGTGGTTCGTATATTTATACTGCTACCGAATACAATACCAAAGGCCAGTTGTACCGTGTTTCAGAACCCAGTACATCTAGTTCGCCTACGCAATGGAATACCCATTCGTACGATAGTTATGGCAGGATTACCGGAATTACCCGGCCATCAGGCAAGAATACAACTTATGCCTACTCTTCGAACCGGGTAACAGAGACAACCGGGGGAAAAAGTAGCTGGAAAGAAACCGATAGCCAGGGCTTGTTGACCACCGCCCACGACAATGGTGGCGATATTACCTATGCCTACTACCCCAACGGGAAATTAAAAACCATTAACTCACCGGGAGGGGCAGTAACAAGTATGGAATACGATGTGGCAGGCAACCAAACCAAACTGGTTGATCCAAGTGCCGGGACAATAATTTATACTTACGATGCTTTTGGTAATTTAAAAACCCAAAAGAATGCACGTAACCAGACCACAACCTATAACTATTATACCGATGGCCGTGTAAGTTCTAAGGTTACACCTGAAGGTACCACTTCGTACACCTACAATAGTAACGAACAATTAACCGGAATTTCTTCGCCGGGCAGCGTAAGCCGCAGTTATACATACGACACTAAAGGCAGGGTTTCAACCATAAGCGAAACCATACCCGGGCAATCGGCATTGTCAACTTCGTTTACTTACGATACAAAAGGGCGCTTAAGCACACGCACCCACCCTTCGGGCATTGTGGAAACCAATAACTACAACAGCTATGGTTACCTGGCTTCAATCTCCGCAGGTGGTTCAACCCGATATACCATAAATACAATGAATGCCCGCCAGCAGGTAACCGGGGCAACGTATGGAGGAAGCCTGATTGGAGAGTTCGGTTTCGATAGTTACGGCTATCCAACATACTCAAAAGCCAAGGTTAGTTCAACCTACCGGCAGGACTACCGCTATAACTTTACGGCTTCCACCGGAAATCTCTACTCACGGCAAAACTACCTGCGCAGTAAAACCGAAACTTTCACCTACGATAACCTCGACAGGTTAACCGGGGTTAGCGGGCCGCAAAACCTTACCATGGCCTACGAAAGTAATGGTAATATCTCTACGAAAAGCGATTTGGGACCGGGCACCTATACCTATGGACATGCCACCAAACCATTTGCGGTAACCGAAATCAATTCGGGCAACCAGGTGATTCCATCTGCCGACCAGGTAGCAACCTATACCTCGTTTGAGCAGGTAAGTACCATCGACGAAGACGACTATCACGCTGCATTCACTTATAATAGCGACAACCAGCGTTGTAAAATGCTGGTTACCGATTTGGGAAGTACCGTACTTACCCGTTGGTATGTAGGCAGTCGTTACATTAAAGAAACCGAGGGAAGCACAACCACCGAATTTACATGGATTGGTGGAGATGCGTATTCGGCACCTGTTGTGGCCGAAAAAGTTGGCTCTACTACTAATTATTATTATTTGTTGCGCGACTACCTTGGCAATATTACCCATAAAGTAAATACATCGAATACGGTAACTGCCGAATACAGTTTTGATGCATGGGGGCGCCGCCGTGATAAAGACGATTGGAGCTATACCTTAAGCAGCGAACCCGACCTGACCGCCGACCGAGGTTTTACCGGACACGAATACCTTTCGTATTTTAATATAGTAAATATGAATGGACGCTTGTATGACCCGTTGGTAGGGAGATTTTTAAGCCCTGATGAAAATGTGCAAATGCCTGATTTTACACAGAATTTTAACAGGTATAGTTATTGCATCAATAACCCACTCAAATACACTGACAAGAATGGTGAGTGGTTTGGTATCGATGATGCGATTGCTTTCGTAATCGGGGGAACAGTAAACTTGACTGTTAACCTAATCCAGGGCAATATTGATAATATTGGAGAAGGCTTTGCTGCATTTGGTGCAGGAGGAGCAGCTGGTACTCTTGCCCTTTATGGCCCTGCCGGATGGGCAGCAGGAGGAGCTATCGTTGGCGGAACCAACGCCTGGATTAGCGGTGCGCAAGGATGGGATATCTTACAAGGTGCAGGTATTGGGGTTTTCTCAGGCCTTGCAGGTGGTGCTGTTGGACAATGGGCTGCACAAGGATTAGGGAATGTTGTTGTACAAGGGTTGAATATTACAAGTCCGGTATTAAAAGGTGCAGTTGGAGGCACAATTGGAGGTGCAGCCGGTGGATATGCCGGAGGTTTTACAGGTGGGCTTTTAACCACAGGGGACCTAAGTGAAGCACATCAGGCAGGAATGAGCGGCATGATTACAGGAGCGCCAATTGGAGGTGTTGCAGGCGGAATAGGAGGCTATGCATATGCCAAGAGCAATGATATCAATCCATGGACTGGTAAATATAGTAAACCATTATACCATTATACAACAGAAAATAATGCAAATACTATTATGAATTCACAACTAGGTTATGACGATAGTAGTTGGAATTATCTAACCCCGGATGGAACTAAAACTCCAATTCAAGCCCAGATTGATTTAGCATTGCCTCAATCTAATAGTGCGAAATCTCTAATCCTTGTTAAACCAAACTCCATTTTCCCAAATAATTTTATAATGCAAGGAAATGTACAAGGCAATTTTTATTTTAGAGGTGGAGGTGGTTATGAAATAATTTACCAAGGAACAATAAATTCACAATATCTTTTAAGAATTAAATAGTAAACGATGAAAATAATTGATGCAAATGAAGTTTTTTCGAAACTAAGCTTTCAGGAAGATATTGATTACAGAACTTATCCGAACTCAATTTATAAGTGTCCTGTTTGTAGACATGAATTGAAATTCAACATGCAGAATTTTGAAAAATATTCATTGAATAAGGAAAGCAAATTTTCTAAAAATATTCAAGCAGAAATCAGTCATTATTTAAATCAAAAAAAAGTAGATGAGAGCAACTCATTTATTGAATTTTCGTGTCCTCAGTGTTATATCTCCACGCGCCTTTATTTTACATCATGGGCTGGAGGACATTATACTGGTGGGTATAAACTTAATTTTGTTGTAATATGCTAATTTGGATTCAAAATCGAATTGAAAGTGGCTATCATATTTACGATATCGGCCCCAGGGGTTCTTCAATAAATAGTAGCTACTACAATCTTGAGGTGGGCTAGACTTTAAACTATCAATATTTACACAACACCTATAGTTACAATCCACTTGGGTGTACGACAAATTCCATTTAAGCTGCATTTTTA
>CAYTDH010000523.1:0-3478 GCA_964436325.1 uncultured Tangfeifania sp. | reverse complement strand
AAAGGCCGTAAAGGGGCCGAAGGATTAAACATTGGATTTCTTCATCCCAAAGCAACCCTTGGGGTGCTGACCGAAATATGTGGTAAAGAAGAATAGTACGACCAATCAAAACCGATTTTATAATTTGTATGAGTTCAAAAGATAAAGTAAAAAAACTGATCGATCTGCGCGCCGAGGCAAAGCTGGGAGGAGGCATCAAGCGGATTGAAGCACAACACCGCAAAGGGAAATTCACCGCCCGGGAACGCATTGAACTCCTGCTCGATGAAGGGAGCTTTGAAGAGTTTGACATGTTTGTCACCCACCGCTGTATCAATTTTGGGATGGACAAGAAGAAATTTCTGGGAGACGGTGTGGTAACCGGCCACGGAACCATCGACGGCAGGGTCGTTTATGTATTCTCACAGGATTTCACCGTTTTTGGGGGATCGCTTTCGGAAACTTTTGCCCAAAAAATATGCAAAGTCATGGATATGGCCATGAAAGCAGGTGCTCCCATCATCGGAATCAATGATTCGGGAGGTGCACGTATTCAGGAAGGAGTTACATCGCTGGCCGGATACGCCGAAATTTTTGAACGGAATATCCTGGCTTCCGGTGTTATCCCGCAAATTTCAGCCATTTTTGGCCCCTGCGCGGGTGGGGCGGTCTATTCACCTGCACTTACCGATTTTATCATGATGACCGAGCAAAACTCTTACATGTTTGTTACCGGCCCTAAAGTGGTTAAAACCGTTACCGGCGAAAACATCTCGGTAGAGGATCTGGGTGGAGGAAAAATTCATGCCTCCAAATCGGGAGTGGCTCATTTCCTGGCAGAAGACGAAAAAGAGGGCATCCTGCTGCTCCGAAAACTGCTCAGCTTTTTACCACAAAATAACCTGGAAGACCCAATTACCACCGAAAGCACAGACCCCATCGACCGGATGGATGAACAACTCAATGAGATTATCCCCGAAAATCCGAATCAACCCTACGATATCATTGATATAATTTCTACCATCGTCGATTATGGTGAGTTCCTGGAAATTCACCGGAATTATGCCAAAAATATCGTGGTTGGATTTTCTAAATTCGACGGCCAGCCGGTGGGCGTTGTAGGGAATCAGCCCAATTACCTGGCTGGAGTGCTCGATATTGAAGCATCGCGTAAAGCAGCCCGATTCGTTCGCTTCTGCGACAGCTTTAATATTCCCATTGTTACCCTGGTGGATGTGCCGGGTTTCCTTCCCGGAAGCAAACAGGAATACGGAGGTATCATTACCCACGGCGCAAAACTTATGTTTGCCTATGGTGAAGCAACGGTTCCTAAAATTACCATTACCCTCCGGAAATCATACGGCGGTGCTCACGATGTGATGTCATGCAAACAGTTGCGCGGTGACCTAAACTATGCCTGGCCTACTGCTGAAATAGCCGTGATGGGTGCATCGGGAGCAGTAGAAGTGCTGTATGGTCGAAAACTGGCTGAAATTGAAGACCCCGAAGAAAAAGCCCGGTTTATTGCAAACCATGAGGAGGAATACCAGGAAAAATTCGCCAATCCTTATGAAGCGGCATCATTTGGCTACATCGATGATATTATTGAACCCCGGAACACCCGTTTCAGAATCATCCGGGGATTGCAAAGCCTTGTTACCAAGAAACTTGTTAATCCTCCGAAAAAACATTCAAATATACCACTTTAAATTACGGAGAAATCATGAACGTTCTTTTTTCATTATTGGTCAACTCCATCGATCTCGGATTTACAGTGGCCATTGTTGGGTTTGGCATCGTCCTCTTTTCACTCACCTTGCTGTTTGTCGTTTTCTCAAAGCTTCCCAGGCTTATCAATGCCAGGCCTAAAAGAAAAATAGCCGATAAACAAAAAAAAGAAACTGAAGAAAAGGAGAGTGATTATGCCGTGGAAGGGAATGTAACTGCTGCCATCAGCCTGGCTTTGCATTTATACTTCTCCGAGCTGCACGATGAAGAGAGCAATATTGTTACCATTAAACAAGTGAGAAAAGCCTACTCGCCATGGAGTTCAAAGATTTACAGCGTTACCCAGAACTGGCCAAAACAATAAAATCACTATCCATCAATGAAAAAATATAAATTCACTATAAACGGCAATGATTACGATGTCCATATCCGGGATATGGAAGAAAACACAGCGGAAATTGATGTGAACGGCACCATTTACGAAGTCGAAATTCATAGCAAGGTAAAAGGCTCCAAAACCCCGCGCCTGATCCGGAAACCCCTTGAGAAAATGCCAGGGGAGGGTCAAATCCCCAGGAAACAGGTTTCCGGAAAACACGAAATTACCGCCCCGCTGCCCGGCACCATCCTGAAATTGAATGTTTCAGTGGGTGATGCGGTAGCTGAAGGCCAGAATGTTCTGGTGATGGAGGCCATGAAAATGGAAAACCAGGTGCAAACGACCAAAGGCGGAGAGGTTTTATCCATAAAAGTAAATGTTGGGGACGCTGTTCAACAGGATGATGTCCTCATGGAAATAGGTTAACCGTTCAGAATTCATTTCAAATGAGAAAAATATTTCAACTGCTGTTTGTTTTTGTTTTATTATTTCCTGCCTTTTCTGCTAACGGGCAGAATAAAAAACTTGCTGATATCATTACCAGCGGTAAATGGGTTACTCACAATAAAGGTTATGTAACCGAACCGACCTGGAACGAGAGTGAAGCAGACCCCGGAGAAAAGCCCAATACCAAAAGGCGGTATAAAACCTTCGGCTTTGAAGAAAACAACACCTTCATTCTCGACTCTGCAAAACAAAGATATACGGGCAAATACCGAATTTCCGGAGAGAAACTGATCCTTGATTTTAATCCAACAGTAGTAACCCACCTCCGGAAAAACCGTGATCCGAACAGCTCCTCCACCGATTACATTACCGAACAGGAAACGGTAAAACTTCCGCAACGGATACTCACGTTAAACGAAAACGGAAAGCTCACAGGGGATGGGTTTGTCTATAAAAATTATAGCGGAGCCGTATCGGGATTACTCAATTTTTATGAGTTCTCAGGCTTTGCCAATGTAACCTGGAAACACCTGGTAATGATGCTGGTGGGCTTTATTTTCATTTTTCTGGCCATCCGGTACGAGTTTGAACCCTTGCTGTTGATCCCCATCGGCTTTGGAATTCTCATCGGAAATATACCCATGTTCCAGGTGGTGGACTTCAACCTTAAACTGGGTATCTATGAACCAGGATCGGTTTTAAATATATTGTACCAGGGAGTGGTGCAGGGATGGTATCCGCCCCTTATCTTCCTGGGAATCGGGGCTATGACCGACTTTTCATCGCTTATCTCCAACCCCAAGCTGATGCTGTTGGGGGCTTCTGCACAAATAGGTATTTTCCTTACATTCCTGGGCGCTATCTGGCTGGGATTTGCCCCTCCCGAAGCAGGTGCCATCGGAATCATCGGAGGAGCCGACGGCCCTACTGCTATCTTCATCTCCT
>CAYTDH010000522.1:0-3493 GCA_964436325.1 uncultured Tangfeifania sp. | reverse complement strand
TTTCTGGTGCCGGAACCAGTGACGTTAATGGAACCTATTTTGAAAACGGTACTGAAAACGGCAAAGTCAAATATGAGGGTTCGGATTATGTCTTGTTTTGGGGAGGACCTTATAACACAAAATGGATCATTCGCCCTTCAGTAGATTCATATAAAACCTACTATACAAATGAACAGGAACCCGATACACCACCATACACAGGCTGGGAAACACAATGGTATGCAGAAGATCCTGCCCCCGCCCTGGCTTCAGCCACCCATTACCTCACTTATGACCCACTTGTCTTCAACGAAGCGGAGAGCGATGATGGTTCTTTGGACAACTCCATTGATATTTTATACCGGGCTTCAGGCAACGACGCTTTCAGCGGAGACAATGGAACCTTTGATGCCGGTAAATATGCGGTAACCGGACTTCCATCAGGCTTGGAAGCCGAAATTTCCAAAACCGATGATACTACCCTGGTCTTCTCCCTGACGGGAAATGCCGACGCTCATGCTTATGCAGATGGCATTTCTGAAGGGATTGAACTCAGCTTTAATGATGATGCATTTACAGCGGGGGATGCCTCTGCCGTGATTTATTCGACGAAAAGCACTATTTCCCTGAAATTCAATCCTTTTATTGAAACACTGGCTGACCTGAAACACCTCACCGAGACGCCGGCAGACTGGGGGGATGATTTTGTCCAAACCCAGGATATCGATGCCTCGGCTACCAACGGCTGGGACGATGGTGATGGGGGTGACCCGGAAGGATTCATTCCTGTTGGTGCAGGAGGATGGGGTGCAAAACCATTCACCGGAAATTATGATGGCCGGGGATACACCATCAAAGGGCTCTTCATCAACCGGCCTGGCGAAAGCTATCAGGGACTTTTTGGAGCAACAGAAGGAGGAACGATATCGAACCTTGGAATTATAGATGCCGATATCACAGCTTCCGCCTATGTAGGAATCCTGGCAGGCAGCAATGGGGCAGCAGTTACAAACTGCTACAGCAGTGGAAAGGTGGAGGGCTTGAATGACAATTTTGCAAATACAGGGGGGTTGATTGGATCGAATAACCATTCGATATCCCATGTTTATAACCAGGCTGATGTAAAAGCCTCTTCCGGTCCTGTAGGAGGCATAGCCGGAACGAATCGCTATTCCTCCGTTGTAGAAATAGCCAATGCTTATAATGCCGGAACCGTGGAAGGCGGTACAAATGTTGGCGGAATTACCGGTGAGTTCGGTAATAATCTGGCAAATTGCTACAACAGCGGATATGTGAGCGGCACAGATAATACCGGGGCATTGGCAGGCGAAAATAGGGGTACCATCAACAATTGTTACTGGGATACCCAAACATCGGGAGCAGAAAGTGAGGCCGGCACTGGTCTGACGAGTCAGGAGATGACCCAGTCATCCAACTTTACCGGGTGGACCTTCGACAGCCAAAACTGGGGTATCAGTGAAGGCAATTCACGTCCCTTGTTGAGTTTTCAAACCGTTAAAGTTAACAACGAACAACCTGAAGGGGATGACAGTCAGGTGACCTTTCCCGGGGGAAACATTTACAACCACGCGGGCCATTCTATTGCCCTCACCGAATGGGGATACTTTTATCATAAAGATACCCCTGAAACGCTCAGCAACTCCACGCGGGTACAAATGGCGACCAACACAACGCTATCATCCGGAGAAAACCAGGCCATAGCCGAAAAAACCCTTTCTCTTGCTTCCGGTGTGTATTATGCCACTGCTTATGCCCAAACTTCTGAAGAAGCGTGGACAGGTGATGCCGTCCGGTTTGTCATTGGCACACCCCCCACAGCTTCCACACAGAGTGTAAGCGATATTGCAGCATATTCAGCGACCGGCAATGGCACAATAGAGAGCCTGGGAGCACCAACACCTCATGCCCACGGATTCTGCTGGGATACGCTGCCGAATCCCACCATCGATAACGACACCATTAATCTTGGAGCGGTTTCTGCAACCGGGAGCTTTTCAGGAACCCTTCCCGGTCTCATTCCTGCACGCACCTACTACGTTAGGGCTTATGTGACCAATCCTAAAGGCACAACCTATGGCGAGCAGGTATCGTTTACCACGGCGGGGATTCTCTCAGGGGGAGATGGCACAGCCGGTAATCCCTATAAAATAGCCAACCTGCAAGACCTCAAATACCTGTCCGACCATCCGGCAATATGGGGCGAACATTTTATCCAGACCAATGATTTAACCTTTCAGCAAAGCGATTTTGAAAGCGGCGGTGATTTCTATTACGAGGGCAAAGGGTTTAAGCCCATAGGAGAATATATAGATTGGAATGATCAAACACCCTTTACCGGTCAATACGATGGAGATAACCACACCATCACCGGGCTCTACATCAACCGGCCCGACAGGAAAAGTGTAAGCCTTTTCGGGCTTATTGAAGACGCCACAATCCGCAATACGGGAACGATAAATGTGGATATCACCGCAAATGGAAGCGTGGGGGGTCTGACAGGCCAGGCCAGCGGAGAATCAACCATCAAAAATTGTTTTGTTGAAGGCGGAACCGTTGAAGTTGGTGGTTATTCTGGTCAAGCCGGTGGTTTCATAGGAAACATTAACGGAGAGAAGAGTTTAATTCATCAATGTCATGCTACATGTGCAGTATCCTCCCCAAGCACATCCACCGGCGGTTTTGTAGGGACGAGTATCGGAACCATTGAAAATTGCTACAGTACGGGCAACGTATCAAGCGAATCCGACTATACCGGAGGGTTTGCCGGAATCCAACAGAGTGGACTCATCAAAGCATGCCACAGCACGGGAGATGTTGAAGGTCAAAATGGCGTGGGCGGTTTTGTTGGCGAAGCCTTAAGGGCCGATGGCAAGGCCGGGCTAATTCTGGGATGCTACAGCACCGGAAACGTGAAGGATATTTCAGCATCCTATAATATTGGTAATGCTGGAGGATTTGTTGGAAAAAACGACAGTGAAATCAAAAACTGCTACAGCAAAGGCCATGTAACACGCAACAGCGCTAACACTACCCTGACTACTTATGGCGGATTTTGTGGAATAATCGGTGATTATGAGCAGGGAATAATCGAAAATTGTTACGCGTTGGGAGACGTCATTTACGAAAGTGGCACCAACCCCGATAATAAAGGGTTTACAGGGGCTTTTGGGGATGCCAGTACTCAGGCCAGTGATAATTTCTTTGATAAAGACCGCTCTAACCAATCGACCGATGCGCTGGGCAGTGCATCACCCGAAACCACTGCCGCCATGCAAACCCAAAGTACCTTTACAGATGCCGGCTGGGATTTTAACACCATCTGGAAAATTGATGAAACCACTAACGACGGGTATCCCTACATAGAATTCAGGGAGGCTGCCAACACCCCCGGCCTCTGGACCGGCGCCGACCCTAACGATAACAACTGGAACACTCCCGGCAACTGGGACGACGGCCAGGTGCCCGGCACAGGCGTAAATGTGACCATCCCCGA
>CAYTDH010000521.1:0-3495 GCA_964436325.1 uncultured Tangfeifania sp. | reverse complement strand
ATTCAACGAGTTATAAAATATCTTCAGGCAGATTATTCTATTACACACCCTAAGTCGGTCCGCCGGCCGGCGGATGAACTTTATTCATGTTTTTAAAAATTTTATGAATAGTTCAGGCTATAATGATTCTCCAAAATCTTCTTTGAATTTGGCAATCAGTTTTTCAGGCCAGTTTCCTTTGGCTTTCAGGCGACCCATGAAAAAGCGCAACAGTGGTGGCTCTTCTATCCATTCGAGACCGCCGACCAACTCGCGGTTGTCATACAACCATTTTACGCGGTCGATCATAAACATGGTTTGCGAGAGGGTGAACACGCGGCGGGGGAATGCCAGGCGCAGCAGTTCCACATCGGCCAGGATGTCTTCGCCGTTTTCATCGCGCACACTCGATATTGTACCTCTTTCCATCCCGCGCACTCCTGAAATGATAAAAAGTGCTGCCGCGAGGGCTCCGGCGGGGTATTCCTTTTGGGGCACATGCGACAAAAAGCCTTTGGCGTCTACATGGCATCCCAGGGCTCCCGGAGGAGTGATGACCGGAATCCCGGCTTTATCGAGTTCGTTTACCGCATAAGCAATGAACGAAGGCGACTGGCCAATGATGGTCTCGTCGCAGGTTTCGTTGATCCCAACAGCCATAGCCTCAATTTCGCGGACCGACATTCCACCGTAGGTAAGGAATCCTTCATACAGCACCAGCAAATCACGCATTTTCAGATAAAGATCTTCGCTGTTTGTTACAATACCACCGCCGCGGGTGGAACTGACCTTGCGGCTCGAGAAATAAACCAGGTCAGCATAATCGCACATTTCCAGCAGAATGTCTTTGATTTCAGCATCTTTGAATTCTTCCTCGCGCTGTTTGATGAAGAAGGCATTTTCGCCAATCAAACTGGCATCGAGCACCATCATGGTGCCGTTTTCTTCACATATCTTTTTTACATCGCGCATGTTTTGCATGGAAAAGGGCTGACCACCAATGAGGTTGGTCGAAGCTTCCATGCGCACGAAAGCAACTTTTTCTTTTCCGTATTCTTTAAATACCCCTTTTAGCTTTTCAATGTCGATGTTCCCTTTAAATGGCTTATCGCTTTTGATTTCCAGTGCATCGTCGGCATAAATTTCCAGCACTTTACCTCCGTTGAGTTCCATATGTTCTTTCGTCGTGGTAAAGTGATAATTCATGGGGATGACGTCTCCCTTTTTGATGAAGACCTGCGAAACAATATTCTCGGCTGCCCGTCCCTGGTGTACCGGAAGGACATAATGTTTACCGAATACATCGCGCAAGGCTTCTTCCATGCGGTAAAAACTCTGCGAACCTGCATAAGCATCATCTGCCTGAAGCATGGAAGAAATCTGATTGTCGCTCATGGCATTGGTGCCCGAGTCGGTAAGCATATCGAGGAAAATGTCTTTCGTGCTTAATAAAAAGGTGTTGAATCCGGCTTTTTCTATGGCCGCTTTCCTTTCTTCAATGGGTTTTAGGAAAAGCTTTTGTACAATTCTGACCTTGTGTAGTTCCACTGGAATCTGCTCGCCACTGTAGAACTGGATGGCATTGTTCTGATTTGTCATTTTAAGATGATTTATTATTACATTTTAAAAAAAATCTAAAAATAATTTCTTCAAAATGAAATCAGCTATTCACGATGCGATTGTTTGGTAATTTATAATCAATCAAAATAATAATTTTGGACTCATGGAATTCATTCCCAATGAGAAAGGGGCGAGTTTTCAGAGTCCGGTATAGATAAGGTTAAGTATTTTCTGCAGCCAGGAGGCATCCACTTCATCAAAAGCAGCTTTTTCTTTGCTGTCGATGTCAAGGACACCGGTTATTTCCCCGTTTTTATTTTTCCACGGCACCACAATTTCTGAGTTGGAGCGCGAATCGCAGGCGATGTGGCCCGGAAACCGGTGGACATCTTTAACGATTACCGGGGTTTGTTGATTGAAAGCAGCCCAGCAAACTCCTTTGTCTTTTTCCAGGATTTGGCAGGCTACTGGTCCCTGATACATGTAAACGGTCATCAATTCATTTTCCATCCGGTAAAAACCGGTCCAGAAAAAGGTGTCCATTTTATGGTGTAACACCGCAATAATTGTGGCCATTCGGGTTGCGGGGCTCTTGCTTTTCAGAACCAGTTCGCTTAATTGTTGGTAAATGCGCCGGTACCTTCCTTCCTTTATCCTTTTTTCCATCTTCTTGTTTCATTTTTGCTTTCACCATGCGAAAAAAACAAAAAATGATTAATTTAGGTGGAATAAAAAACAAAAAATGATGGAACGTCTTGTAACCGATCCCGATGAAAAGATGTGGGGGATGCTGACCCACCTTCTGGCTTTTTCAACATTTGTAGGTATTCCGTTTGGAAATGTTATTGGTCCGCTGGTCATATACCTCATTAAAAAGGACCAGTATGAATTTGTGGCCCAGCAGGGGAAAGAAGTTCTTAATTTTCAGATTACCTGGTCCATAATCCTGGTGGTTTCAACCATACTCATTTTTGTGGGTATCGGATTGGTTCTGCTTATTGGGTTTGGCATAGCCTGGCTCATCCTCGTTATTTTGGGAAGTGTGGCTGCCAACAATGGCCAGTATTATAAATATCCGTTGTCTGTCCGGTTTTTGAATTAGGCTGGTTGCCTCCCTCCGGGAGGTGAACTGGTTGCTGGTGTGGATGGGGTTCGCTCGGGATGGTGTGGTTTGGTTTTGTGTTCGCAACGAAAAACGACCCCGGAGGGGTCACATGTTTGTAGAAAGATGATTCACAGATGAACGTGTGACTCCGGCCGGAGTCATACCCCTAACACCTCGTTCAATTTCTACAAACATTTGAATTCTCCGAATTCAGAAAATCTCCGGGAAACTGCGTTAAACCGAAAATTATTCAGTTATCCATTTAAAAAGGTAATCATCTTTGAATTCAATTTCAAAAGCTTTCAATAAAGCAAGATATTCTTCTTTGAAAGTTTTCTTTCGATGGTGTTCGGTGTTTGGTGTTTGTTTGATGTGGTTTATATCGCTTCGCTCGAGTAGATTTTTTGTTGTTTGTTGTTTGTTGTCAGTTGTTCGCATGTGTGTATAGTTCGCTCGCTCGGGGGGCCAATGGTGCAGTTTTTTTGATGCTCTGGAGGAGGAATATTGCACTGCAGCTTTTGCCCGGTGATTAAGTGTTGCACCCCTTTCTTTGTTATAACCTGCAGTATGCCCTTTGACCCGGATGTAGGCTACTGATTTGATTCTAACAGAGCTAAAATGTTTTTTTCAATAGGGAGCCTGAAAATTCCTGTTCATTCATGAAAATGTTCAAAATACTGCGTTGGGGTAAAGGAGGTGTGCTGTTTAAAGGTTCGGTTGAAATTGGATAAGTTATTAAATCCGCTTTCAAAACAAATCTGTGAAACCGACATTTTTCCCTCGATGATCAGCCGGCAGGCATAGCTGATACGCATATCGTTAACATACTCCGAAAGGGATTTTCCTGTTTT
>CAYTDH010000520.1:0-3497 GCA_964436325.1 uncultured Tangfeifania sp. | reverse complement strand
TGAAAGAGAGATACGTATTAGTGCTAATCCGGTTCATCAGAACATATTTAATTTTTGGGATGAGCTCATTGCAGAAATGGAAAAAGCAGGAAGAACGGGGAACGCAAGAATATATAGAGATACATCGAAATCAGTAAAAAAATACGTTAATAGAAAAGTTTTATTGTTTGAAGATATTACCCCTGCTTTTTTGGAAAAGTACGAAGTTTATTTAAGAGCCAGAAAGGGTACTGATGGAGGTATAAGTTTACAAATGCGAACTCTAAGGGCAGTTTTTAATTCTGCAATAAAACGAGAATTAATAAAGCAGAATGTTTATCCGTTTAAAGTATATAAAATATCGAAGTTAAAAGGACACGGACTTAAAAGGGCACTTTCGTTTGAAGAAGTTCAAAAGTTTATAAACTTAGATCTAACAAACCATCGACGGCTCACAAATTCCAGAAATTATTTTGTTTTCAGCTTTTATACAAGGGGAATGAACTTCGCAGATATGATGAAGTTACAGTGGAAAGATATTTCAGATGACAGAATATATTACACCAGGTCAAAAACTAAAACAAATTTTCAGATTAAAATTCTTCCGCCAGTACAAGTGATCTTGGAATATTATCGAAATAGGCAGAGTAATACATGCTATGTTTTCCCAATATTACTTAAAGACGGTTTGACTCCCGCTCAAATTGAGAACAGGAAGAAAAAAACATTAAAGCAATACAATAAAGATTTAAAAGAGATCGCTGCATTATGTGGTATAAATAAATCGGTTTCAAGTTATGTCGCCCGGCACAGCTATGCCAATTGTCTAAAGCAAAAGGGAATTGCCACTGATATAATCAGCGAATCGATGGGGCACCAAAATATTGCTATAACCCAAACCTATTTGAAAGAATTGGATAATGCTCTTGTTGATGAAGCGATGGAAGTATTATTGTCAATTATTGCACCAATTTTTTAGCATGATAGTACAATACTGTTCAGATTTACATCTGGAATTTCCCATATTCCTACTGGATTTCCGGAAAACACGAATACTACTATTCCGATATTTTAGCCTCTTTAATTCTTAAACATATACGAATAAACTGTTGACGATTAAGTTACACTAACTTTTCTTCGAAAACGAAGTGTAACTAAATCGGGCTAACCTGCTTTAATTCAATAAAAATTTAAAATTCATGAATAGGGCAGGTTAGAACGGTCAGGCAGTTTTACAGCAAAAGAAAGGAACCACGTTTTTCTGGTAAATAATCATTCAATTGTGTTATAAATTGAATTTCAATAAAATATAGCCAACCAGTAACCCTATCAGCATATTAATAGCTTTCACTTTCAGAAAATCTTTTCTCGATTCAGCCAGAAGCGGAAGCATTCCATGCCCGTCCTGTACAATGGAGTTGGCAAGCAGTATGCTGAAAGGCAACAGGTTTTGTGAGAATAGCGTAACCAGAAACAGATGAGGTCCGGATTCGGGGATAATTCCCATAAGAACTGCAATAAGCAACACCACTGTCTGGTTGTTTTCCATCAGGTTGGTAAGCGCAAGGTTCGATTCTACATAGTACAACGCCAGAAAAGCGCCCCATGTCCACAGGAAAATACGCAGCAAATGTTTTTTCAGAATATGGTTGTATAAGTGCTCTTTTAAAAAGTGGTTGGGAACCGTGAAAAATACAAAAAGTAAAAACAATGCTCCGGTGAGAAATGTGATTTTTTTCCAGTTCCATTCATTGGGACCAAGGACTCCAATAATAATCATTAGTGTAAAAAGAAATGTGGAAATTATGAGCAAAGAACGTTCAAAAGTAATTTTTTTAAGCTGGGGAAGAACGATTGTTTTGTCAAAACAGCGGCAAATATCTTCCTGGTGCACTTCAAAGCCATGAATTTTATCCATGGTTTTTTTGGATTCAAAAAGGTGGACCACCCAACCTGCAGCTATGGCGATGGCAAGCATGATCCCGTTTAGCAGCAATGCTTTGCCCGGGAACAGGGCAAACATTACAAAAGCTTCGTCGCCAGAAGTGGCAATCATTACGGCTACTAGTCCTGCCATCCCCATCATTCGGTGGGTATAAAGACTAACTACGGTGAATGCACCCATACATCCTGGTGTGATGCCCAGTAAGGCTGCTATAATGATTTGCAGGAAAGGGGATTTTTGCAATTTTTCGGCCCAGACATTCCGGCTTTGTACATTGATATATTCAATAACCACCATCATAAATAACACGAAAGCGGTTATCATCAGTGTTTGTTTCAATGTTGAAATGAAAACTTCAGTCATGACACCCAATTTTTATTTAAACCAATTCCAAATTATTGCAAAATAAGCAAAAGTTTATTTAATTTTGTGAATTAAATGTCGAAAAAATGGATTTAAATCATGTGGCTATATTGGTAAATGATTCAGAGGAAATCATAAATTTTTATGAAGATATTTTATAATTCAGTTTGAAAAAAGAAACTTAAAAAAGTGATAAATTAATCGTACATTCGGCAAACAAATTTTATATTCGGCAATGATGTTAAATGCAACAAAAACACTGGTAATTCTTTTAACTTCATTTCTTTTTGCGTGTGGTTCGCAAAAGAATAAAAAGGAAGTGGAAGAAAAACCAGTGGTAACAGTCAGCATTTTACCCATAAAAACTTTTGTGGAAGAAATTGCCGGGAGCGATTTCGAAATTAACGTGTTACTTCCTCCGGGCGCCAGTCCGGCCGATTTTACGTTGATTCCTTCACAATTGAAAGATATCGCCCGTTCAGAAGTTTGGTTTCGGATAGGATATATCGGGTTTGAGTATTCATGGAAAGAGAAAATTGAACAGGCCAACCTGAATATGAAAGTTGTGAATCTTTCTGAGGGGCTGGATTTAATAAGCGATGAATATCTTCCATCGGGTGAAAAAAGTTCCACCGGTGGAATCAATCCGCACACCTGGCTTTCCCCCATGCTGGTAAAGCAAATGGCTGGCCGCATTACTGAAGAACTTGGTTTGTTAAATCCGGGAAAGAAAGAAGAATATCAGGAAAATTTAACTCGCTTTGTTGAGAAAATCGATGATCTGGATGCTGAAATCAGGGGTAAATTGAAGAATTTTGAGGGCCGTCAGATTATCCTGTTTCATCCCAGCCTTTCGTATTTTGCGCGCGAATACGGTCTGATTCAGTACTCGCTGGAACCAGGTGGCAAGGAACCTACGCCGCAACGGATGGCCGCACTGGTGGATTTTGCCAAAAAAGAAAACATCCGGATTATTTATATCCAAAGCGATTTAGACAGGAGTCAGGCCCGCGTTTTTGCCGAAGAAATCGATGGGGAAATCGAGGAAATGTGGCCCCTGAATCCGGAATGGTTTGACAATCTGAGGGAGATTACCGACCTACTGATACGGCATTTTTAGAGCGATTGTAAAATCAATCATGCAAAGTCATTTCGAGATTGCACCCAAAAATAAATTTTGGGCATAATGAGGGAATGACAGATGAAATAT
>CAYTDH010000519.1:0-3504 GCA_964436325.1 uncultured Tangfeifania sp. | reverse complement strand
CGGGGGGAATTAGGGGGGTCTTTAAACAACGGCCTCACCCTCCTGCGGTAAACCTGCGGAGGGCAAGGCCCGATTGGATTAAAAAAAATAAATCTGAACAAACCCTTAGGGAGCTCCGCACCCTAAGGGATTTTCCCGTCCGAAGCCCCAATCATCGCGAACGCAGTGAGTAAAAATCACCAAAATCTAATTTTATTATTACTCTCATTATGAATGACTTATGAAAATATGTCATGACAAGAAATCCGTGTTTCAGCCGGAATAAAAAGAGGCAAAACCCAAAAAGCGGGTGCAAAACAGCAGGTCAAGTTTGAAACTTTATTCCCAAAAAACGGTAAAATAATTACAAGCCAAGGGAATTTAAGAATAGGCTGATCGCCGGAAAATGACATTGAAAAACACTAAAAAATAACGCTATGCCTGCAAAAAAATTAAAAGCATTTCTCGACGAGAAAAACGTCAAATATGTATCCATTAAGCATTCCAATGCTTACACCTCACAGGAGGTTGCATCCTCAGCTCATGTTTCAGGAAAGGAATTTGCCAAAACGGTTATCATTAAAATCGGGGAACAAATGGGAATGGCCGTTTTACCTGCCTCTTACCAGGTAGACTTTAAACTCCTTAATAAAGTGTTTGGCCCCAAAAAGGTATCGCTGGCTACAGAAGCCGAATTTAAATACCATTTCCCCGATTGCGAAGTAGGAGCCATGCCGCCTTTCGGGAATTTATACGATATGGAAGTCTATGTGGCCGAAGCACTCTTAAAAAACAGGGAAATTGCGTTCAATGCGGGAACTCATTCGGAAATTATTCGCATGGATTATGAAGACTTTGAACAGCTTGTTCAACCTAAAATCCTGAAATTTTCCTGGAAATCAGTCTCAATGCCCGGGGACCCTTCTGAACGCTGGGCTGAAGATTATTAAAGCCAATATCGTGTCACCAGATTTTTAGCACCTTTTCCCCGTACCTTCCGGTTTTAGATGTCTTTTTTCTGGTTATCTGCCTTCGGGAGATGAACTCGTTTGGCAGTTATCGGAGTGATTTATGGTTTGTGCTCGTTTTCATTGTTCTCGTTGTTATCGTGGTTATCGTGGTTGCCTGACTGACTGTCCGCCCAGCAGTGGATCGGCTTGCAGTGAATACACCAGTCAGGAGATTCGCTACCCAACAGACCCGGAACCCTTATTTTACCCGAAAAACAGCTTCTATCCCCCAAAATCTGTCATTCGTAATTCTTCACTCTCATGGCGTCTTCGCGTCTTGGCGGTTAAGTTCTTTTGCTCGCAAACAAGCAACAAGAAACCAGCAACAAGCAACAAGAAACCAGCAACAAGCAACCAGCAACCAGCAACAAGCAACAAGCAACCAGCAACCAGCCCCCCCTCCCCACTCCATTGAACAATTCACATCGCTTTTTGCTTTATTTAAAAGAGTTAATGGTAAATTGCAATACAATGAAACAAAAAAAATGGATCCTGAATATAATACTTATGGCCTTCAGCCTGAAAGCCCTTGCCCAGAGTCCCGAGTTTTACCCCCCGGTAAACCCCGAGCCGGTGGAGTTCGACTGGCTGGCCATTTCCCTTTACATCATTGGTCCGTTGCTGCTGATAACCGCTTTTTTACTGTACCGAAGACACCAAAAGAAACAGGCAAACAAAAAAAATGATAAGAACCATGAATAACATTTTATTTTTCTCCATGATAACCCTTCTATTTTCCTTTTCTGCAATCAGCGGTCAGGATTTATCCGACCATGAATGGAAAAACAGGATTGTCCTCATCCTGGCCGACCAACCCCAAAATGAAGCGTTGGACCGTCAGCTCACACTTTTTAAAAATGAAAAAAACGGAATGGAAGAACGGAAACTGATTGTTTACTCCATTACACCCGATCAATACAAAACAGGTTGGCAAAAGAAAAAATGGAAAAAATCCGAAAAGTTGTATTCCCAATACAAAAAAGAGAACGCCCCGTTTGAAGTTATCCTACTGGGACTCGATGGCCGGGTCAAACTGCGTCAAACCGAAATCCTCCCAACCCAAAAACTATTTTCTGTTATCGATGCCATGCCCATGCGAAGAAACGAATTGCGAAACAAAAAATAGCTATGAACCAACTAACCAACACCTTTAAAGCCTTTTTTGAGCCCTCCCTCATCCTGGTGCTGCTCATCCTTTTACTTGTAATTAATGCATGGATATTCAAAAGAATCAAATCGGCACCATCCAACGGCAACATGACCCAAAAAACCATTTCATTTTTCCTGATCCTGTTGGGTATTGTAGCATTCATTCTTGCGCTTCCTATGGAGCAGAGCCTGAAAGGACAAATACTGAGCTTCTTAGGTATCATTATTAGTGCAGGTATCGCGTTGAGTTCCACTACAGTGCTGGGAAACCTGATTGCCGGTATCATGAACAATTCCATGAACCGATTCAGAAACGGAGACCTCATCGAGTTGGAGCATCTGCAAGGCAGGGTGACCAAAAAAAGTATCTTCCATACCGAGATTCAAATGGAAGACAGCAATTTCATGACCATCCCCAACCTTTTTATCGCTTCACATCCGGTTAAACTGACGCGAAAAGCCCGCACGGTTATCTCCACTTCAGTCTCGCTTGGATATGATGTTTCCCGCATTAAAATTGAGGAAGCCCTCATTGAAGCAGCCATAGAAGCAGGATTAACCAACCCCTATGTCTACATTACACAGCTTGGCGATTTTTCTGTCCTTTATAAAATCCATGGTTTTCTTGAGGACAGTACCCAATTCTTCAGTGCAACTTCCATGCTCAACAGAAAAGTGATGGACATCCTTCATCAAAAAGGCATTGAGATTGTTTCTCCCTCTTTTATGAACCAGCGACGGGCAGATGAAACGAAGTTCATTCCCAAAACGCATACCGGGGAAAAAACCCCCGAAAAGAGTGAAACGCCAGAAGAACTGGTCTTTGATGAAGCTATGGAAGCGGCTGAAATGGAAAAACAAAAAGACCTTTTGGCTGACCTCGATAAAAAAAAGGAAAAACAATCAGATAAAAACCAGGAAAAATAAAATTCCTGCCCTTTTGCCTGAACACTCTCCCCAAACACATGTTGTTGTAAATGAAAAGAATCATTCAAAAATAATGACATCATGAACAACTGGAAAACAGAAAATAAGTACCTCGAGAAAGAATTTGAACTGAAAAATTTTGAAGATGCCGTAGGTTTTGTCAACAAAATTCTACCCGTTGCGGAAGCAGCCGACCACCATCCGGACATCCTTATCCATTCCTATAAAAAAGTAAAGGTGATGCTTTTCACCCACTCCGAAGGAAAAATTACGGATAAAGATTACGCCCTGGCAGAAGAAATCGACGCCATTGTTCCCGCCTGACGATTAGAATGACGAATGACAATCATCTTTCTCTAAGTCTCTGCCCCTTTGTGTGTGTTCCTAAAATTTGATTGGGATAATGAGAATAATGACAATGGCAGTAACTGTCATTTCG
>CAYTDH010000518.1:0-3508 GCA_964436325.1 uncultured Tangfeifania sp. | reverse complement strand
AAATCTGTTGAAATTTGGAGAGATTTCTCCTCGCAAGCTCGTCGAAATGACAGTCGAGTGCGATTTTCTTACTAAATTCATTATTAATCACTTCTAAAAATCTGTCATTGGCAGGGAAGTGTAGCGACGAGGAATCGCTCCATATTTGTACAGATTTCTCGTCTTCGTACCTCAGGTTGCCAATGACAATTCTGCAATGAGTTTTCTAAACGTTTCGCCCGGGTTTCCCGTTTTCATAAATGTTTCGCCAATAAGAAACCCTCGAAATCCTTTGCCTTTCAGGTAGCGGATGGTTTCTGCTTTGCTGATGCCGCTTTCCGAGATTTTTAAAAACCGGGAGGGAATATGTTTGGCCAGTTTCACCGAGGTTTCCACATCCACTTCGAATGTTTTCAGGTTCCGGTTGTTGACTCCTACAATGTCTATATAATCATTGATTTTCGCTGCTTCAGCTACATCATGAATCTCCATGAGTACCTCCATTCCAAGGTTTTTGGCCTCTTTGGCAAGCATTTCAGCCTTTTTTTTATCCAGGCAGGCGGCAATGAGTAAAATAATATCGGCGCCATAGGCTTTGGCTTCCGTCACCTGGTACCTGTCAATCATAAAATCTTTGCGGAGGATAGGAATATCCGGATTCGTTTCGCGGGCTTTGGCGAGATTAGCAAGCGTACCTCCGAAATACTGGAAATCAGTAAGTACAGAGAGTCCTGCAGCTCCCGCTTCAGCATACTGGCGGGTGATATCCTCCACTTTCACACCAAAATTGATTTCCCCTTTGGAAGGAGACTTTTGTTTGAATTCGGCAATAATTCCCGATGAATTCTCCCGAAGCAGACTTGCTCTCAGGGAATTGCATTTCCGTTTGAAAAGCGGGTAATTTTCCAGTTCTCCGGATGAAGTATGTTTCTTTTGCCGGACAACTTCCTCTTTTTTTGTTTTTACGATTTTTTCAAGTATGGTCATTGGAGTGCAATCAGATTTTTAAATTTATTTAGGGCTCTTCCTGAAATCAATGATTCATTGGCGATTTGGATACTTTCATGCAAATCCTTTTCCGGGAAAACCGTCTTGATTCCCAGTGCGGCATTTGCCAGCACTACTTGCTTTTGTGCTTCGGTTCCCTTTCCTTCGAGGATGTTCAAAAAGATTTTTGCGGCGTCCTGAACGGTTTCTCCCCCATAAAGTTCTTCCGGCGCAAGGGTTGCAAATTGAAAATCTTCCGGGCGCAGGTTTCCTTCTGCCTGGTTGGTTACATAAGCGACATCACCAGTGAGCGAAACTTCATCGTACCCGTCAAGAGCATGAATTACCGTATAATTTAGCGCAGAACCGGCAAAGACCCTTTTGTAAAGGTCTAACACCTGTAGATTGTAAACTCCAATGAGCTGGTTTTTAGGGAGTGAGGGGTTTACAATGGGCCCCAGTTTATTGAAAAAGGTTTTTAATTTTAACGAGCGGCGCACGGGGGCCACATATTTCATGGCCGGATGAAAAAGCGGTGCATGCAAAAAGGTGATGCCTGCCTGGTCGATCTCCTTTTTCAACTTCGGCTCCTGACTACTGAACTGGTATCCGAAATATTCGAGCAGATTGGATGAACCGCACGAGGAAGAAACGCCGTAGTTACCATGCTTGGCTACTTTGATGTCTGCTCCTGCCAGAACGAAAGCGGTCAGTGTGGAGATATTAAACGTATTTTTTTCGTCTCCGCCTGTTCCGCAAACATCAATCGTATTGAATTCGGAAAGGTCCACCTGGACCGCCAGCTTAACCAGGGCATCACGAAAACCTTTCAATTCTTCGGCCGTAATGGGGCGCATCAGAAAAACGGTGATGAAAGCGGAGATTTCAATTTCCGAATAATGGTCGTGCCCGATTTTGGTCAGAATATCTTCCGCTTCAAGGGAGGTAAGCTTATTTCCTTCAAAAAGGTATTTTAATGTCTCTTTCATACTATTATAATTGTATTTCAGAATCTAAATATCTTTCAACAGCCAGTTTTCAATCATTCTTTCACCCAGGGGCGTTAACACCGACTCCGGATGAAACTGTACCCCTTCCACATCCATCGTTTTATGCCTGATGGACATGATCATTCCTTCTTCGTCGATACTGGTGATTTCGAAACAACCGGGTAAAAATTCTTTTTCCAGTATCCATGAATGGTACCTGCCCACATCAAATTGCGTGGGCAATCCTTTAAAAAGAACAGAAGGGTGGCTGGTAAGTTTAATGGGAGTGCCCATTCCATGCAGCACCTTGTTCATATTGAGCAGTCTTCCTCCGAATGCTTCGCCTATGGCCTGATGTCCCAGACATACACCCAGCATACTTTTCCGGGGGGCATAGCTTTTAATAATATCCAGCAGCAATCCGGCTTCCTCAGGAATCCCTGGTCCGGGAGAGAGGACTATTTTGTCGTATTTGTCAATTTCACCCAGTCCGATTTCATCGTTCCGGAATACATCCACCGGCAATCCTGATATTTTCTTGATGGCATGCACCAGGTTGTAGGTGAACGAATCGTAATTGTCTATAACCAGTATTTTCATGTTATTACTTGTTTTCTATGAGGCATGCTTTTTTTTGTCATTGAGACAAGGCATGCCTTGTCTTTACTAATTGATGGTTTTGGCCATTTCAATGGCTTTTTTTAGTGCGGCCAGTTTGTTGTTCACTTCCTGCAGTTCGTTTTCTTCTTTTGAGTCGGCCACAATTCCGGCACCAGCCTGGTAAAAAAGCCGGTTGTTTTTACTCAGGAAGGAGCGGATCATAATGGCGTGATTCACCGAACGGTCGAAGCCAAGGTATCCGATGCAGCCGCCGTAATAACCGCGGTTTTGGTTTTCGTACCGGTCGATGAGCTCCATTGCTTTGTATTTTGGCGCCCCTGAAAGCGTGCCGGCCGGAAAGGTTTCGCCCAGTACTTTTATCAGGTTGGTATCGTCGGAAATATCGCCGGTAACCTGTGAAACCAGGTGAATTACATGCGAATAGAATTGCACTTCCCGGTAGGTATCCACCTGCACATTTTCGGCATTCCGGCTCAGGTCGTTGCGCGCAAGGTCAACCAGCATCACATGCTCTGCATTTTCTTTCGGGTCTTTACTGAGTTTTTCGGCCAGCTCGCGGTCCTGGTCGTCGTTGCCGGTGCGTTTAAATGTTCCGGCAATGGGATGGATGATTGCTTTATTTTTATTTATGCGCAGCTCCGCCTCGGGGCTGGAGCCAAAAATGCGGTAGCTGCCGTAATCGAAATAAAACAAATAAGGCGACGGATTAATGGAACGCAGCGCGCGGTAAACATTAAAATCATCGCCTTCATATTCCTGTGAGAACTGGCGGCTCAGCACTATCTGGAACACATCGCCGCGGTAACAGTGTTCTTTTCCTTTGGTCACCATCGCCTTGTATTCCTCGTCGGTGATGTTGGATGTTTCGTGGTTTCTCGAATGCCATTGAAATGCCTGGATCTTCGCATGCGAGGCTGTGTCGCAATCCGATG
>CAYTDH010000517.1:0-3515 GCA_964436325.1 uncultured Tangfeifania sp. | reverse complement strand
AAAGGTTATTCTTACGATTACATCAATGCGGAAGTGATTATGGAAAGACTCTCTGTGGAAGATGGCAGGTTTGTCCTTCCCGACGGCATGTCCTACAATTTAATGGTTCTTCCCGATATGGAAACCATGCGCCCTGAAGTTCTTCAAAAGATCGGGAAACTAGTGAAACAGGGAGGTGCTGTTTTGGGCCCCAGGCCTCTTCGATCGCCCAGCCTTGAGAATTATCCCCAATCCGATGAAAAGGTCAATGAAATTGCCGGCCGTTTATGGGATGGGAACAGGGATGGGGAAAGATTAATTCATCCTTATGGAGAAGGCTATTTGATGGAGGGAACCGGAATTCAGGAAGTACTCGATGTGATTGGCGTAAAGGAAGATATTATATTTCCGGAAGAGTGTCCGGTCCTTTGGACCCACCGCAGTCTGCCGGGAATGGAGATTTATTTTCTGACGAACCAAAGCACTACTGAAACGGTGGTTACAAAACCTTCTTTCCGGGTGGACGGGCTAAAGCCTCAATTGTGGAATGCAGTAACGGGCTCCATTCGGTTGCTCAATGAATACGAAACAACTAACGGAAGAACTACTGTTCCGCTTACCCTTAAACCTAAGGAAAGCTTTTTCGTTGTTTTTTCCAATCAGACCAATGATCAGACGGGGGCAGGTTATCCGGGAAATTTCCCCGTTCATGAAATCCTCCATACTGTAAAAGGAGAGTGGACCGTGGAGTTCAAAAATAAAGCCATTGCCCCTCAACAGAAATTGATTTGGAATGAACTGAAGGACTGGACAGAATCGGATAATGAACAGATTAAGCATTATTCGGGTACTGCCGTTTATACCACTACGTTCAGCCTGGATGAAGTCCCGGAAAACAGCCGGCTTTTTCTTGATTTGGGAGATGTAGGTGTTATGGCTTCGGTAAAACTAAACGGAAAGGCGTTGGGAGGAGTGTGGATAAAGCCATTTATTCTTCCGCTGAATGGAAATCTGAAAAACGGGGATAATACCCTGGAAATAGAGACCGTGAATACCTGGCGTAATAAACTGGTGCAGGAAGATGCGTTACCTCAGGATGAGCGATATACCTGGACATTGGTGGAAGATGCGCAACCTCATGAAGAATTAATGCCTTCCGGCCTTCTTGGGCCTGTGCAGATAAAATCCATTGGATTAATAAACCGGTAACTCAGGAATTAAAAAGGAAAAAGGGTAGAATTCTATGGACGCTTTTTGAAGATGATTGATGATTTACAAACCCTTAAACACAAAACCAATCATAATTACAGAATTTATTCTACCCTTTGAAAGAAGAGAAATAACAATAAGCAGGCCATTTTTTTTGTGGGTTGATTATCAGTAGTTTATTGAAAAAATGGGAATTTTCCTCTTCTATATTTGGGAATTCTTGTCCCCGATTTGTTTTTTATTTATTTTAGTTGAGAATCAGCAACCAATTTAAATCTAATGAGCATGGTCAGCCAATTATTTATTTTTAAATCTAAATTAAACCAAGAGATGAAAATGAAAGTAAATTTGATAATCCTGGCTATCATTCTTTTAGGGAGCTTGCCCCTTTCCGGGGGTACCCAACCCGTTATCATTCCCAAAAGCTCTCCAAAAACCTATTCTTCGGAACAGCGCCTGGAATGGTTCCGAAATGCCAAGTTTGGGTTGTTTATTCATTGGGGGCCCTATTCCCGGCTTGCCGGAGAATGGAATGGTCAACAAGTGGAGGTCGGCAGAAATGCAGAATGGATAATGAAATTCCTTCGCATTCCAGTGGATGAATACCGTAAGCAGGCCCGGAATTTGAATCCGGTCAGGTTTGATGCTCTTGAATGGGTGCGTTTGGCCAAAGAGGCAGGCATGAAATACATCGTGATTACTGCAAAACATCATGATGGGTTTGCCATGTATGATTCCCGAAATCCTTACAATATAGCGGACTGGACTCCTTTTAACCGGGATCCCCTTAAAGAATTGGCCGAGGCGTGTGCTGAGGAAGGTATTGTATTCGGGGTTTATTACTCGCACCGGGAGGACTGGGACCACCCGGGAGGTTATGGCAACGACTGGGATTACGATAATGACTGGGGGCAGGATTATTATCACCCGGTGAAATTTGAAAATTACCTTGAAGAAAAAGCCAAACCCCAGCTCCGGGAGTTGCTGACAGGTTACGGACCTTTAGGGTTAGTCTGGTTTGACCGGGGCATGTATACCCGCAAGCAGGCCCTTGAATTTGTCGACCTTGTCCGTGAACTGCAACCCGCAGCCCTCATTAATTCAAGAGTCGGACATTACAACCAGGAATTGCTCGGAGATTTTCAGGAAATGAGTGACAAAGGAATTCCTCCCGGCGGGCTTGATGAGTATTTTCAAACTCCGCAAACCCTCAATGAAACCTGGGGTTACAGTAAGTTCGACACGCTTTGGAAAAGCCCGGAAACCGTCATCCGGCAATTGGTTCAGGTGGTAAGCCGGGGAGGGAATTACTTGCTGAATATGGGCCCCCATGGCGATGGGTCCATTCCCGATACCACCATTGCCATATTTAAAGAAGCCGGTGCCTGGGTGAAGCGCCATGCAGAGAGTATTTACGGAACTACAGCCAATCCTTTCGGGGAAACCGACTGGGGATATTGCACTGTAAAGGAAAATAAACTTTTTTTATTCATGACCTCTTGGAAAGAGGGGAAGGAGATCCGGCTTCAAGGCCTTCAAAATGAGATTCGTTCTGCCTCACTGCTTGGTAATTCCCCGATGGAATTTCCCGTGAATAATAACGGGGAAATGAAAAGCATTATTCTTACAGCCGGAGCGCCCGCAGACCCCCTTCCTGTTATTGTTGTCGAAATCGAGGGAGTGCCCGAAGTGGACCCTCCAATGGTGGTGCAGGCTGAAAACGGAGATATGGCTTTCGATTACAGGACAGCCGTTACTGAAGGGAATACCATGACCCGGTTTAACCGGAAAGGGGGATTTCATATTTCCAAATGGAACGCACCCGGTGATGCCGCAAAATGGTGGGTGAACGTAACCAAACCCGGGAAGTTTAAAGTGATGTTGAATTATTCTGCCAATCAGGAATGGAAGGGAAAACCCTACGATATTACCATTGGTGACATGCGGTTGGAAAACAGGGTGATCGCTACAAACGACCTGTTTGATTACCAGTCTTTCCCGGCAGGGTATATCGAACTGGACCAATCAGGGGATTACCATCTGACCATCCGCCCCGGGACCTCCGGAAATTCCTTTTTTATGTATCTGCGAACCATTCATCTTTTGCCTGTGGATAAACCCAAAAAGGAGGGATGGGGTGCCGGTTTTTAGTTCTGGTGGTAAGTCAAATGCAGTAACACCGAAGGAACCGGTCTCTAAGGAAAAGACCGGTTCCCTTGCTAACATCAAAGTCATAGGTCATTTCAACAGATTGCTTCGCTCCCTTCGTCCGCTACCAATGACAGATTTTCACAAAGCACTTATAATGAATGCAATAATGAAGCCCT
>CAYTDH010000516.1:0-3528 GCA_964436325.1 uncultured Tangfeifania sp. | reverse complement strand
CATGGCAATGCTTGTATTTCTTACCGCTTCCGCAGGGGCAGGGATCGTTCCGGCCCACTTTTTTCTCCACTTTAACAGGTTGGGGCCTGGATCGTTCACCGGTTTGGGTATTGGCACCGGCCATGGCATTTTCTACTCCAGGCAAATCAGATTTTTGCGTTTTGTAACGGCTCATGTCAGTCCGTTTGCGCTCCTCAGCCTGCTTCACCTGGTCTGGACTCTGAATGGGGATATATCCCTTCATCAGGGTAGAAACCACATCCTTATTCACTTTTTCAACCATTACCTTAAACAGGTTGAAAGATTCAAATTTATAAATAAGCAATGGATCTTTTTGCTCATAAGTTGCGTTCTGAACCGATTGTTTCAAATCGTCCATCTCACGCAGTTGTTCTTTCCACGATTCATCGATGGTATTCAGAACGAGCTGCTTCTGATAAGACTTCACCAGCTCTTTCCCTTTATTCTGGTAGGCTTTCTCAAGATTACACACGATCTGAAAAACACGCTTCCCGTCTGAAATGGGAACAACAATATTTTTATAAACCTGTGACTTGGTTTCATAAACATTCTTGATAACCGGATAGGCCTGTTTCGCAATGGTTTCCACTTTCCGGCTGTATCCATCTATCATTTTTTCATAAATCCGCTGGGTAATGTCATTCGAATTCATTTCCTTGAACTCCTCAGCCGTGACAGGTGATTCCATGGACAACAGCCGCAGCAGTTCAAGATTGAAATCCTCAAATTGATCGGAACCGTGATAACTGTTCACCAATTCTTCCACTGAATCATACATCATGTTGAGGACATCCACCTCCAGGCGCTCACCAAACAAGGCATGCTTCCGTTTTTTATAGATCACTTCCCGCTGCGAATTCATCACATCGTCGTATTCCAGCAGCCGCTTACGAATCCCGAAATTGTTTTCCTCCACTTTTCGCTGGGCTCGCTCGATCGATTTGGAGATCATAGAATGCTGGATAACTTCCCCTTCTTTGAGTCCCATACGGTCCATTATCCCTGATATCCGGTCTGAACCAAAAAGACGCATCAAATCATCCTCGAGTGAAACGTAAAACTGGGAAGAACCGGGGTCTCCCTGGCGGCCTGCCCGTCCGCGCAACTGCCGGTCAACGCGCCGCGAATCATGCCGCTCTGTTCCGATAATGGCTAAACCTCCCGCTTTTTTTACTTCTGGGGAAAGCTTAATGTCTGTACCACGACCCGCCATATTGGTGGCAATGGTTACCGCACCCGACTGACCGGCTTCGGCAACAATCTCCGCTTCACGGGCATGTAATTTAGCGTTCAGCACATTGTGCTTTATCCCTTTGATCTTAAGCATGCGACTCAGCAATTCCGAAATTTCAACTGAGGTGGTTCCCACCAGCGAGGGACGACCTGAATGGTGCAATTCCACAATTTCATCGATCACCGCATTGTATTTTTCCCGCTTTGTTTTAAAAACCAAATCCTCCTTGTCGTCCCTGACAATCGGCCGGTTGGTGGGAATCACCACAACCTCCAGTTTGTATATGTCCCAGAATTCTCCCGCTTCGGTTTCGGCTGTACCAGTCATGCCCGCCAACTTATGATACATCCGGAAATAATTTTGCAGGGTAATGGTGGCAAAAGTCTGGGTGGCTGCTTCTACTTTCACCCGCTCCTTGGCTTCAATGGCCTGGTGCAACCCGTCGGAATAACGGCGTCCTTCCATGATTCGACCGGTCTGTTCATCCACAATTTTGACCTTGTTATCGATAACCACATACTCCACATCTTTTTCAAACATGGTATAGGCCTTCAGCAACTGGTTGATGGTGTGAACCCGTTCCGATTTTACCGAATAATCCTGCAAAAGCTTGTCTTTTTGTTCCAGCAGTTCCTCTGGTTTTAAGCCGGAATTCTCCAGTTCAGCCATTTCAGCCCCCATATCGGGCATTACAAAAAATTCCGGGTCATCGAATCCCTGGGAGATAAGGTCAATTCCCTTGTCGGTCAGCTCTACCGAATTCTGTTTTTCCTCAATAATAAAATAGAGCGGATCGGTGACAATATGCATGTTTTTGTTATTGTCCTGCATATAGAAATTCTCGGTCTTTTGCATAACAGCCTTCATCCCCTCCTCACTCAGGAATTTGATGATGGCCTTATTTTTGGGCAAACCCTTGTGGGCGCGAAGCAATAATAACCCACCCTCTTTTTTCTCCTCATCAGTAGGGTTCTCTTTATTAAGCAGTCGTTTGGCATCGGCAAAAATATGGTTCACCAGTTCGCGCTGGGCTTTGTATAGTCGTTCCACATAACCTTTCAACTCTTCAAACTGTTGGTTCTCCCCCTTAGGTACAGGTCCTGAAATAATCAGGGGAGTACGGGCATCATCCACCAAAACCGAGTCAACCTCATCCACAATGGTATAGTGATGTTTCCGTTGAACCAGGTCTTCCGGATTGATCGACATATTATCCCGAAGGTAATCGAATCCAAACTCATTGTTTGTCCCATAAGTTATGTCTGCATTGTAAGCGTTCCTCCTCCCTTCGGAATTGGGTTGGTGTTTGTCAATGCAATCCACCGACAACCCGTGAAATTCAAAAATGGGCCCCATCCATTCAGCATCGCGCCTGGCCAGATAATCATTCACTGTAACAATGTGCACCCCGCGGCCTGCAAGCGCATTCAGAAAAACAGGCAAGGTGGCGACAACGGTTTTTCCTTCCCCGGTGGCCATCTCCGCAATTTTTCCCTGGTGAAGGACAACGCCACCAATCAACTGTACATCATAATGGATCATGTCCCACGTGATTTCAGTGCCCCCGGCTATCCATTTGTTTTTCCAGACAGCCTTTTCCCCTTTAATGACAATACTGTCTCTTTCTGAGGCCATATCCTTATCAAAATCCCTGGCGGTAACTTCAAGGGCCGGGTTCTCAAAAAACCGTCGGGCAGTGTCTTTAACAATGGCAAAAGCAGTGGGGAGGATTTCATCTAATACCTCCTCCAGTTTTTCAGTAATGACCTCCTCCAGTTTGTCGATTTGCTCATAAAGCTTTTCACTCTCCTGAATATCAACCTCTTCTGCCTGAATCTTTAAGTTCGCAATTTCATCCTCCTCCGACTTGATGCGCTCATTGATGATTTCACGCAACCGGTCGGTTTCCTCACGAAGTTCATCGTTCGAAAAACCTGTTAGCCGATTAAATTCCTTTTTGATTTCCTCTACAAGCGGAGAAATGGATTTAATGTCACGTTCTGATTTATTCCCGAGTATCTTACCCAGTATTTTGGTTACAAATGCCATTTTTTTTGAATTAATAATGCGTCTGCAAATTTAGTTAATTGTAGAGGGTAAAAAAATGAATCTTATGGATTATTTTGTTTGTTTAAATTTTTTGGGCATAATGAGGGAATACCAAGCGCTGATGGGAACTGTCATTTCGAGTGGTCACTCAAAATTTTTTTGCATAATGAGAGAATGACAGATAAATTATTCCTGTCATTGTTAACGAATCGGGGCAACAAATA
>CAYTDH010000515.1:0-3529 GCA_964436325.1 uncultured Tangfeifania sp. | reverse complement strand
TGGGGTTTTTACCACCCATCTTTCGGTGGATAATGAATCGCTGATTAGCCAAAATACCGAAGAGGTATCTTTCCGGATTTCCAAAGCCGAACCCAACCGGGAGCCAGGAGCAGTAAGTACTGAAAATGGCGGTGCGATAAATATTGAAGCCACCGAAGAAGGGGGCACAGATGCCTTGAATATAAAAAACGATAAAGAAAACTCCGGGGAAGCGGTCGACTGGAGTCATTACTACCGCCAGAACTGGGAAGAGGTTGGAAAGAATGCTGAAGGCGAAGATGTTACACAATGGGTGAAGCAACGTGAATTCACCGGCAAAACATGGAGTTCTGTTTTCAATCACCTGAAGGTCCACACCTGGCAACCGGCTCCCGGAGTTAAACGCCTGATTGTCCGGACCCGTTCCCTTAACGATGAAACACTTGCAGGGGTCGCAGTAAACCTGGTCTATGAAGTCTACGAAGGGTACCCTGTCATTCGAAAATGGGTAGAATTCCGCAACAACAGTACGTCGTGGATAAAAATCGATTCGCTGACCATCGATGATATCCGCCTGGCTCCGGATTTTTTGAACCAGACTGCCCTGACACCGGGCGAGCGCGGTGCAGGGCCCAGCATTATCGCCTTTTCCAACCAGCAGCAGTCCCGGGGGGTAATTGTCGCTTCGGAAATCCCTTCCGCCATGCGCCAAATCAAAGAACAGGGAGCATCCGGCTACGCTCCCGACTATTTTGAATGGGTGCTCGGACCTGCGGAACATTTTATTTCGGAACCCACGTTTACCTATGCCTTTAGCGGAGAGGTAAAAGAAACGGTTTCAGCCATCTCATTGCCATTGGACAGGGCTGTTGAGTCAGGATTCAAACAGTTCCAGCATGAACACCTGGGCATCTCACCCCAACACATAGAGATTCCGGCACCCCAATGGGCCACATGGTCGAACTTCGGCCCGGAAGTTACCGAAGAGATTGTCAGAGAGCAGGCCGAAATAGCTGCCCGGTGCGGGTTTGTCCTTTTTGAGCTCGACGACGGATGGCAGCGCGGCAGGCTCGGAATTGAGCCCCACCCCGAAAAGTTTCCCAACATGCACGAAACAGCAAAATACGTGCGTTCGCTCGGCCTGCGCCTGGGATTGTGGGTATCCACTTTTCGTATGCCCGATGAGAAAGACTTTGAGGCTTTACCTGATGCTCCGGTTAATCCGAAGATAAAACGTCTGGATGGACTGGCCATGAGTTTTTCCGGTCCGTGGAGTAAATATTACGGCAACGATCTTTTGTTCCTGCACGACTACTATGGTGCAACCTACTTTAAACAGGACTTTACCAACATCAAGTTCGGAGATCTGGGAGCCGGAACAGATGCCCGTACACGAAAAGAGTCCATACTGCGCGGACTGCGCGGACTGTTTGAATCACAGGATATCCTCCACCGCCTTGCTCCCACGGTTTCCAACCAGATTACCCACGAAATTTACTGGGGAACACCCGGAGTGCCCGCTGACCTGGCTGCACTGAAACACGCTACCCTATACCATATTCCCCCCAACGACTACAGCGGAGTCGGCCATTGGAAAAAACGTGCAGGTGCCGGAGAGGTATGGGATACCTATGACCCGGAAAAAATGCGTCAAGACCTAATCAAAGGATGTTTCAATGCCCGGAACCGGTTTTATGACCACCGCGGCCTGCCCCTTGAATGCATTGAATATTACGGAGCCGCCACAATGAACTGGAAAGGAAGCCTAACTGCTGATGTGCAGGACCGGCAGGTCTGTAGCTGGCTGATGGGGGCACCCCTGCTCTTCGCTGGCGACCTGGCCTCCCTGACCGATGAAAATATCAACCACTACCGGAAACGGTTTGATGAAGTCAAAAGATTACAAAAACAATACGATATCTTCAGGCATTTTCAGTACAGCGGGGTTCCCGAACCTACCGATACCGGCTGGCACTGGTGGGGAAAACTGAATGAAGAAGGGAAAGGAGCCGTCGTGGTGATCCGGGGAAACGAGGGGCCGGAAGAAGAGGCCATCAACATTCCATGGGTAGACAGAAACAGGGAATATACGGTAAAGCCCCTGCTGTCAGGGAAAAAACCGCTTCACTTCTCCGGAGCTGAATTGCAGGACGGTGTGCTAAAACTGGAATTGCCTCCTATGGGACAGGAAATTCTTGAAGTTTTCTGGAAATGATAAAATAAATTCGATTTGAAAACCTTTTATTTTGGAGTCCTGCTATTTTGTATTTTCTTTTCAAACACAGGCAGCACCCAGCAAAATACAGTCCATCCCAAAAGTATCCGGGCAGATTTACCGCCGCAAGATGTTGTAACGCCCATAAATTGGGAAAGGTTTACCCGTTCTGATAATATAGAAAATACGGATGCTATCCGGTCCCGTGATTTATTAATCAATGCGGTAAAATACGGACTTAAATGGGTGAATACCTTGCCTGTTTTATCAAACGGACTCTATAACCTGGGTGGAACCGGTGAAGACCATATCCGGCCCCCGGCAAGTGAGGCTGTTGGGTTGGCCACAGCGCTGAAAACAGGTATTTACCAGGCTGAAATTACCGGGGTGCCGGAAGAGGAGGCAATTCAACGCACATGCAGATTAATAGAATCAGTAGCCATCCGGCATACCTCCAATTCAGGCAATGGCTGGGGAAATTCGTGGCAATCTGCCCTATGGGCGGCATTAGCCGGACAAGCAGGTTTTATGATGTGGAACCATCTCGATCAGGAAGCCCAAAACCGGATTGCCCGGATGATAACGCACGAAGCCAACAGGTTTAATCACTATATCGTTCCTTACTACAGGAATAAAAAGGGGGAAATACTATTCTCCGGAAACTCCAAAGGGGAAGAAAATTCATGGAATGCAATGGTTCTGCAGGTGGCAGTAGCCATGATGCCCGACCATCCCAACAGCTCCACCTGGAAAAGGAAGTGCGTGGAACTGATGATCTCTGCTTATGCCCGTCCTTCCGATGTTAATAAAATGGAAATAATCGATGGCAATCCTTTAGGTGACTGGCTCAACGGATCAAATCTGGAAGGGAACGGAACCCTCATCAATCACGATCTTATCCATAATGATTATATGTGCACCGTTGAGCAAAACCTCCGGAGCTGCTTGCTCTTTTCACTTGGAGAGGTCAACATTCCCCAGGCGGCGTTTTTCAATGCAGAGGTCATCTACAATGCATTCGTAAATCTGGAATTTGAAGCCCCTCCTTACGATCCACCCGGAGGAACCATGTATATTCCCGGTTCACCGGAACAGTATTACCCCAACGGAACAACCTGGAGCAGATACCGTTATGACATTTACTACACCCTCGATGCTTTTGCCGGAATTTTGAATTTTGATGATCTTTCAGGAACAGATGCCTCATCCTGGGAGGAGCTGAGGGCAAACCGGCTTTTAAATATGCAGAACCGACATAATGACGGCCGCATTTATGCTGCCGGGGAATGGAATAATTACTCCGGAAAAGAACAGTTGGCTGCCTGGCAACTGGGT
>CAYTDH010000514.1:0-3553 GCA_964436325.1 uncultured Tangfeifania sp. | reverse complement strand
TCCACCGACTTTGTCAGGACCTGCCGGACGCTGACAAGTCTCCTTCGGTTGAATTCCTTTTTTCTGCCAGCTTTTTCGATGTAAGATCGGCCATAAATTTTGTCCTCTGTTTCATTTTTTCAGTCTCTTATTTCACAATCCTGAAACTCCAAACCGCATGATCTGTTTACCGCTTTGCGCACCTTTGTGCATCTTTTGTGCACCTTTGTGGTTTCCATACTCACCCTCCCAACTCTAAACTCTTAAACTTTAAACCCTAAAATCTCTTAACCATTAAACTCCTATACCAACCAGGTATGACTCCTGCCGGAGTCAAGGGAACCTGACCTTGTCATTTCTACAAACATGTGACCCCTCCGGGGTCCATTTACTGAATGCAAACAAATTTGGAAATTTCATTTTCATTATCTGTGTCCATCTGTGTTTATCTATGGTTATTCATTGCCTGTGCTCATCTGCGTCTATCTGTGGATATTTATTATCTGTGTTCATCTGTGGAAAATCTTTATTTGTGCTCATCTGTGGATAATTTCGCTTCATCAAAATCCGTGTATCAGCAGTTGAGTTCGTTTGCTCGCAAAGGCGCGAAGACGCAGAGAGGGAGATTTTCATTCGTAATTCGTAATTCTCTTCGCATTTCATCCTCCTTTGCCGCAAGGCAAACAACCTCTTCTTCTTTGTGCCTTAGCGCCTTAGTGTTCGATATCCATTTGCCGCCAGGCAAATCCATTTGTGTTTATTCGTGGCATTCGTGGCCAAACAAATTTGCCGCCAGGCAAATCCATTCGTGTTTATTCGTGGCATTCGTGGCTAAACCAATTTGCCGCCAGGCAAATTATCTCTTCTTCTTTGCGTCTTAGCGTCTTAGTGTTCGACACCAATTTGCCGCCAGGCAAATCCATTCGTGTTTATTCGTGGCATTCGTGGCTAAACCAATTTGCCGCCAGGCAAATTATCTCTTCTTCTTTGTGTCTTAGCGTCTTAGTGTTCGACACCTATTTGCCGCCAGGCAAATCATCATAAATAAATCATATCTATCGGCCTTCAAATCTCTTTTTCAAATCATACTCTTCATAATAATCTGCGTCCATAATTCAATTTGGACGCAAAATTTTGCGTCCCTACGTTATAAAATCATCCAAATCTGAATCACAATTTCACAATTTGACAATTTCACAATTTTTCAATTTTTCAATTTTCCCCAACCAATTCGAGCCCTGAATCATTCTCCATTTCCAACGTGTAACCGGGAGGCAGTTGAAGGTCATAAACAAGCTTGTCTCCATCTTTTTCCCATTGGAGGGAAATCACCTGATCACCTGCCGGAACGGTAGCTTCGCAGCGGGAGAGCCCGGTGGAAGTAAACCGGATGGTCACTATGCGGTTCACCCGGTCGATTGATGAAAACCCCGCCAAATCGCGGTAAAAAACATGGGCCACATGCGATGCAAACCCATGGCAGCAGCTTGTACCGGGGTAAACATTCTCCCAGAGCGTACCGGTTTGTTGCGCCATGTAAAAGAATAAATCATTGCATTCTTCAGCCAGTTGCCGGATAAGACCATTTGCGGCAAGCAATTCCAAACGGATATAATTGCCCACAAACGCATTGGCCGGGTGAATCCTTGCCCAGGCATCAGGTTCCCCGCGCTGGGGACCTAACTCATGAATCAACCGATTCCACAATTCCGGATGCGATTCGGGCGATGCTATATCAAAATAAAATGCAAAATACTGGCATACTTCGGTAAAATTGTCCTGAACCAACAACTCTTCATCCTCCCGGATAGCATTATCGGCAAAAAAACCGTTGCGAAAGCTTTGCTTCCGGATTGTGGTCTTTAATTGCTGCGACTGCTCCCTAAACCGCGGAATGTTATACAACTTTCCGGCTGTTTCCAGCACCCGCGAATAAAGCATGTTGGTGGGATAATTGACATCCTGCACAAATTCGTTGGCTTTGGACCACTCAACGAAAACCCATTTCTCCAAATCTTCAAGCAACCCATCTTCATTTTCAAACCGCTGAAAATATTCCATTAATTTAAGTACACGAGGTTTTAATTGAACCAACATTTCATAATCGCCGCTTCGTTGCACATACTCCTCGAGCTGAAGAACAAACCACATGGCCCAGTTGGGTATGAAATTGCCATTAGGGTGGTCGGCAGGATAGCACATGGGAAGCATCCCTTCGGGGATATGGTCAAATTTTTCGGGGAGCAGAAAATTTTCCAGAAAATTGTGCTCAATGCGTGTATTCCCTGACAAATCATAAGCCACGCGGGCAGAAAAATAGCTGTCGCACAACCATCCTGCCCTTTCACGTGACGGGCAATCCATAAATACATCCAGTGCATTTTGTTTAAAAGTCTCCACTGCGGCATCAAAGATGCTGTTCAACCCTTCATCATCGGTGCGGAAATTAGCCCGGTCAACATCCGAGTTGACATATTGCCGCAGGCTGATGCTGTTCACGCTGCAATCGCCTTCCATTACCTCCACACCAAGATATTTCAGGGTATAGGGTTCGTATGACTCCAGGGAGTAATTACCCGGGGCAAGAGTGTATTCAATTTTTGCATGGGGCTTCCGTTTGCGGTTCAGGGTTCCTTTATCGAGGATTTCATCCCAGTAAAGGATGACCTTTGAAGGGGTATTGACCTCAATTTCTGCCTTGATAAACCCGGTGAAATTCTTTTCAAATGCAAAAATACCGTTCTCCGAATTTCGCCGGGCCTCTTTGATGGAATAATCGGGATATTTTACATGTCGGGGCAGCAGGTTTTTCCGGTCGGTTTCCTCCACTGCCGTTTTTTCAAAACCAAAGTCACGGGCTGTTTTCCAGTCATTGTAACCAGGCTCAAGGCGATAGACTTCCCTGTGGGGTCGCTGAAAGGTGTATTTGGAAACCTCCTGTACCCGCTGTCCCGGAATACCCAGGGAAAAAGCAAGAGGGGAATCCCCGGTGAGGGTGGCTGCTCTTACTTTCCCGTTTACCACCAACTCAGCCTGAATAAAAGAAGACTGGTTGGGAATGTAATAATTTGGGACATTGTAGCCGGTAGCTTCAATGGCAAGGATGTTTTCTCCTTGTTGCAGATGTCCGGCAAGATCATATTCGTCGACCCTAAAATAGCCGTGTGCTGCAATGCTGGGCCCAAATCCCAAAAAATCACCGTTGAGGTAAAGCCGGTAATCGGAGGCCCCGGTAATATGGAAACGGGCAGATTCAACCTCTTCAAAGGTTACCATTTTGTGCAGGGCCAGGGTCAGGTTTTGTTCGGTTTGCCTTCCGGCAGTCCAGCAGGGCCGGGCTTCCAGAAACCAGGTTTTGGTTTTATTCAGGTAGTCAGAAGGTCCGGAAAAGGCATTCCATGCCAAAACCAGGGGCAGGAAAAAGGTTAGGAAAAAAAATTTCATTGTTCTCATATCAGTTGTTTTGAATTGTTATCCTGAAATCCCACATACCAACTCAAAAATAAAGTTTTCCCGCGATAAAAAACTATGATTTAGAGGGAAAAACCGTAACCCATAAAAATAATGCGGTTAA